>JANTGR010000058.1 GCA_024762875.1 Sulfurospirillum sp. | reverse complement strand
GAGGAGTTTTTTATGAGTCAAAATAATTTAAAAGAGGCCTATCTTAATCAAATTGAAGAACTAGATATTTTATTTAAATCTAAGAGTAAAGAACTGGTAGAGTGTACCTCTCTATCCAAAGAGATGTCGATCAAAGAAGAGATGTCAAAATATGAAGTGCAAAAGAAAGTATTAAAAAGAAAACTGGCGGCACTTGAAGTAGAAAATGTCTGATAATTAAAATAATGAGGGGTAATACTCCTTCACCCCGCTATGAGAGTATCCGCTCATCTACCACCTGCAATCCAAAACCGCTTATTCCGACAAATTCACGACTTTTATTTGTCGTCAAGAGTGTGATATCTGAAAAATTGAGAAAATTTAAAATCTGTGCACCGATGCCGTACTCTTTCATGTAAGGATTGGTATTGGGTGATTTTTCCAAAAAGATCAATACCCCTCCCTCTTTATCTAAAATATCTACTGCTTTGAGTATAGAGTCATATTTGTTGTTTGCAAAAAGTTCCAAATCAGTTCCGATATTGTGAAAACGGACATTTTGTCCTTTTGTGTCGCGATTAAAGAGGTAAGCAACATGGTGTAAGTCATTGTGATCGACAAAGTCAATGCGCCTGGCTGCTTTATCCATAAAGGTACAATTGCTCTCTGCGATCACTTTGATGAGGTATTCATTTTGTAAACGGTACTCTACAATATCAGAGATATAGACGATATGCAAATCATGCTTTTTCGCAAATATTTCCAAGTCATCACGCCGTGCCATCGTGCCATCTTCTTTCATAATCTCACAGATAACAGATGCCTGTGAAATTCCGGCAAGTTTACAAAGATCAACACTGCCTTCTGTATGCCCTGTACGCACCAGTGTGCCCCCTTCCTTGGCAATCAGAGGAAATATATGACCAGGACGCACAAAATCACCTGCTTTGGATAGCGGTGAAGCAAGCAGCTGTATCGTCATGTCTCTTTCGAAGGCAGAGATGCCGGTTTCACACTCTTTGGCATCGACTGAAACCGTAAAAGCCGTTTCATAGGAAGAGTCATTTTTGGCCACCATCGGCATGAGATCCAAACGGTTGGCAATCTGCTTGGAAAGTGAAACACAGATCAAACCTTTGGCCTGACTTGCCATGAAGTTTACCTTTTCAGGTGTAGAAAAAGTTGCAGGATAAACCAGATCGCCTTCATTTTCTCTATCTTCGTCATCTATCATGATAACCATCTTGCCCAGTTTCGTATCGGCAATGGCTTTTTTCACTCTTTCTATAGGCATATCGGCTCCAAATTTTTATGAAATTATATCTTTTTTTTCTTTTTTTTTCAAAAGTACTTGACAAATAATAAAAAAATGACTATAATCACATTCCAATTTAAGTCATAGTTGATATTGGGGTGTGGCCAAGCGGTAAGGCATCGGTTTTTGGTACCGTGCATCGGGGGTTCGAATCCCTCCACCCCATCCACATTTATGATTTAGATTGGCTTCATTGTCGCGGGATAGAGCAGTTTGGTAGCTCGTCGGGCTCATAACCCGAAGGTCGGTGGTTCAAATCCGCCTCCCGCAACCAATCATAAACCACCTTTTAATGGGATTCAATAGACTTTTTATATAATAAGAATTTTGATTGTAAATATTTAGGGTACTCCTTTTTTATTTTGCTAAGTTGTATATGACTAAAGAATGTAAATTAAACTTCTTCTGAATAGGCACATTTCTCACAATTTTCAAATATCACTTATCACACTAGTTTTTAACATAATCTTATAGCATCTAGTAAAAAATATGTCACACAAGCCTTAATTCACTATATTGTATTTATCTACATTTAATTTTAAATAATTTAACTTATATTTAGAAATAATATTTTCATGTCATAATTGGCATAAAATATGGACTTATTATGTCATTTATGGCATAATAACTTAAAGGATATATTATGACGAGAATAGAATTGGTACAAAAAGTACAACAAAGAAAGAAAGCTCTTAATATCACTATTGAAAATTTAGCAAAATTGTCTGGTGTAGGTGTTAGAACAATAAATAGATTTTTTGCTGCTGAGGATGTAAAGCTTAGTACAGTTGAAAAAGTTACCAATGTATTAGGCTTAGACTTTTCAGGTAGCGAAATGGTTTCTATAGAACTACTTAAACAAAAACGAGCCAAGGAGAAAGCAACTTTTATGGCTTCACTTGTTCAAAGTACCTCTGCATTGGAAGAACAAGGCTTAGAGAAGAAGTCTATAGATAACATCATATTTAGATTTGAAAAAGAGTTTTTACATGGGGCTTATCAAGATAGGCTTTGGGTAGCATAATGATTAACTCTACTAAACCCATAGATGATGCCACGCCACTTGATGATACATCAGGATTGAAACTTCCAAAGGATAAAGTTTATACCCTCAAAGATATTTATGAAAAGGAAGCCCAAAACATAGCAAATGCAACAATAAAATACTTATCAGCACCTCCTTCAAAAAAGGAAGCACCGTTTTCATATAAGTGGATGATGGATTTACATAAAGAGATGTTGGGCGAAATTTGGGAGTGGGCAGGTAAGCTTAGACAGATAGAGTTATCTATCGGTATTAAAGCTTATCTTGTGCCAGTAGAGCTAAAAAAACTTTGTGACGATATAGCATATTGGGATAAAAATAGAACCTATGATGTGTTTGAGACAGCAGCAAGGATTCATCATAAAGCAGTTCAAATCCACCCTTTTCAAAATGGTAATGGTAGATGGAGTAGGATGTTAGCCAATATATATCTTAGACAAAATGGGGAAATGCCAGTCAAATGGCAGGAAGACTCCTTAGCCAAAGAAAACCCTAAAAGGCTTGAATATATAGAAGCCTTAAAAGAAGCAGACAAAGGTAGTTTTGAGGCTTTAATCGCTTTACACAGAAAAACATATTAGGTAAATTTTATTAGTAGAATTACTGACAAAAAGCTGACGACTTTAACTCCGCGGTTAACAGATCACAACTATCATGATAGAAAACATCGGCGCATCTTTTACTCGTTTTTAAAAGTTTGCATATATGTTGTAAAATGGTGCTTGGTATGATTATTTGCGACAAATTCTTTGAGTTTTTGCAGAGAGTACATCGTCGCTGCTTTGGGATGTCCCATCACGACAAAATTTTTTCCGTCTGATTTTTTGACATATTGATTTAATGTTTTTTGCAGATAACTCAAACGATAACCGTCGATAGAAGCAACTGCCGGCGTAAATTTGGTAAGCATTTCGAGATTGTCTTTTCCTTCACGTCCCACGCCTTTACCGTCACCTGCTATTTGATGTGCGATTTTGTCAAACTTTCTGGCGAGTGCATATTTGATGTAAAAGAGAGGTGAAACGGTGGTACTGGAGATGGGCACTTCTAAAAAAGAGCCATTGTTATCTTCCACCAAAGGATCATCTTCAAATCTCCACTCTGTTTTATCAGGCATATTTCTAAAGTCAAGATAGTGTGTAGAGTTGTCTTTGTAGCCATTTTTATAGAGTGTGGAATCCAGCCAGATTCCATGTTTTTTCAAGGCAGACTTGAGATGTGAAAAAGGTTGGATACACCAACCTCCGGCACGATAGGCAAAGATAGTGTCACCCACGATATCCGTGAGTGCTTTTTTGTATTTTGCGACGATTTGCTCAGTTTCTTGTTGGGTAAATTTATGAATACGGTAGCGGGTAGTATTCATATGCCACTGATTATCATGATACGTGGTATCTTCCCAGTGCGGATGGATATGCAGCTGGATATCATGTCCATTGTCATGCAGATATTTGATCTGATGTGTGATGAGCTCATAATCTTTTTGCAAAGCGGGAAAAGTATCTTTGTATTTTTCCAATTGCACAAGATAGCCTGCATCCACAAAAAAACAGAGTTTGACCATAAATTTTTCAGTAGCTTCAAGGAGTTTATTGGTGGGCTCAATAATAGATTTTTCTACTGAACCGCTATGCTGTGCAAAAAAGAGTTCATAGTCTAAAGTGATAAAGATATTCATGCAGGATCTTCCTCTACAAAACTCTCAAAATCTTTCTGCTTTTTGCTTTTGCCTTCACTGTAGTTTACAAAGTTGACTTCTACATCCAAATCATCACCAAAATATTCATGTGCAGATGAGATCAGTTTGCTGCGTGCTGCATCTTCATCGATTTGTGCATCTTTGATGATATCAAAAACCATTTTGCCTTTTTCATACTGTTTGGCGCTGTAGGCAAGCTCTATGCCATGCTTGAAGGAGAGATTTTTAAATGTATGGTTGATGTTGATTGTAGAATATACACCTTCTTTTCCATAAACTTTTCGACCGATTCTTCCTGTGACTTCTTTGATGATCTTGTGTGCTCTGCCGCATGCACATTGGGTTTCATTGTCCAGTACCACATAATCACCCAGTTCAAAGCGGATAAAAGGCAGTGAATAGGCCCAGAGGTTGGTGACAATGATTTTATTGTCTATCTCTTCGATGATGACATTTTCCATCACGATATGCATATTGCCCTCGGGACATTCATAAGCGATGACACCAGCCTCTGCCGAGCCGTATTCACTGGTGATTTTATGACCAAAAACTTCTTTTACGCTTTTATGGTAGGAGTCATAGACTTTTTCTGCTGTTCCCTTGACCATTTTGATGTTGTCAAAGGTGTAGCCTTTTTTCTTGAAATACTCTGCCATCATATGGATAGAAGAGGAGTACCCTGCTATATAGGTAGATTGACGTATACGCTCTGCTGCACGTTCAAACTCTTCATTGGTGTAGTCAAAAAAACGATATCTATTTAATAAAAAATCCAAAACACGTATTTTTAATCTATCTTTAAAATTCTTTTTGAATCCCCAAAAATATAGACTTTTATCCCAGGGCTCTACCCCGTACCAGGAGTACCCTCTATACTGTGCTGCACGAAAAGAGGCATCCCAATGGATATTTTTATTAAATAAAAAGACATCACCTGTTGTGCCTGAAGTCTCTGCTTTGATGAGTGACTCTCCCGGTGGTGCATTGCGCAGATCATCAGCATGTGCTTTGAGCTCAGTTTTGGTGAGAATGGGTATCTTTTTGAGATCCTCCAGGCGCATCGTATCGATATCGATATCTTTGAGACGTTCTTTATAAAAGTTGGTATTGTTCTTGGCATGATGCAAGAGTTTTTTAAGGCGTTCCAGTTGTATCTTTTCAAGCTCTTCAAGTGGTGCCTTATCACTCTTCATGAGTGCATCAAGATGTGTTTGGAGGTGAGGATTTTTAAATCGCTCTCCAGCCAAATAAAGGTATTTGTGAAACATAGGTCAATTTCCTTTGATAGTATATTATAAGTAAATCGTCAAAAATGCTGATTGATTAAGCGTCGCGTCTATACAATTACAAATAATTCTATAATCATCAATGCTGTAAAGAGGAGATTGAAAAAATTACGTTCACGTTTTAGAAAATGCAGTCTAAATCTTCGGATACTGTCAGCCCTGCCGCCGCGGGTCATTTTGCCTTCTACAAATCTGCCTGTGTGGATCTCCAAACTATCGATCGCACTGTCACTGAGTGGATTTTTCCCTTGAGAGACTAAAAAAAGTGAATATTCACGATTTAAAAATTTGGCAACATTGCTGTTGAGTCGGGTATAGTTTTGCAGTGCTTGCAAGGCATCCACTATGACACTTCTGGCTTTGAGGATATTGACTCCCAAAAACAGATGCATCGTGAGTGCAAAAATCGCTAAAAAGGTGTGGTACTGTGACACAACAAGTGTCAAAAAGAGTACTCCCATAAAGACAAAAGCAAAAGTGATTGCATCATAGCGATTGACTGCTTTGAGTTCTGTCAGCTCTATATCGTCTGCGAGATTGAGCCAAGACTGATAGCCGCTTAATTGTTTTTTTACTGATTTGACCATAAATTCCCCTGATACTTATTGCTTCTAAATCGGCACCATAGAGGATTGGATGATGATAACAGACTCTTTTAGTCATAATTATTGTAAAATAATCCTTATATATGTAACAGAAGGAAGCAGTTATGCGTGACGAAGATTATCTGAAAAATGTAGCAGTTTTAAAACGCTATGCCCATGCCTATTATGTCGAAGATAATCCGCTTGTGACAGATGAAACCTATGATAAGCTCTATCATGATGTTTTGGCATATGAAGAGGCGCATCCGGATAAGGCACTGTTTGATTCTCCGACTAAACGGGTAGGGGGAGTCGTGAGAGAAAATTTCTCAAAAGCAAAACATATCAAACGCATGTGGAGTATGGAAGATGTTTTTGACACGCAGCAGATGCAAAAATGGCTGGATCGTATAGAGAAAAATGTAGATAATCCACATTTCATCGGTGAACCGAAATTTGACGGAGCCAGTTTGAATTTACGGTATGAAAAGGGTCTTTTGGTACAGGCAATTACCAGAGGAGATGGGGTGATCGGTGAGGATGTGACTGAAAATGTCAAAACAATTCGTTCGATTCCCCTGCGCATTGACTGTCAAGAGTTGATTGAGATTCGGGGAGAAGTGGTCATCAAAATAAAAGATTTTGAGAAGATCAATGAAGAACGTCTAAAAAACAATGAATCACTCTTTTCCAATCCCCGCAACGCCGCAGCAGGCAGTCTAAGACAGCTTGACAGCAAAATTACTGCCCAAAGAAAACTCTTTTTTTATCCCTGGGGTATCGGTGAAAACAGTTTGCAGATGCCAAGGCTTTCTGAAAAGATGGCGTATATTTATGGGTTGGGCTTTTTACAACCACCGCTGAGTCGTGCAGTCAAAGGGATCGATGAGGTAGAAAAACTCTATCAAGAGCTCATCAGTAAAAGAGATGAAATACCTATGATGATGGATGGTTTAGTGATCAAAGTAGATCAGATAGCCTTGCAGGAAGAGTTGGGCTATACCGTCAAAAATCCGCGATGGATGTGTGCATATAAATTTCCGGCAGTTGAAAAAAGCACCAGAATAAAAGACATCACACTGCAAGTGGGGCGAACGGGTGTCGTGACGCCTGTGGCTGAAGTAGAAGCGGTAGAAATAGACGGGGCAGTTATAGAGCGGGCAACGCTGCACAATTTTGATGAGATCGAACGCAAAGATATCATGATAGGGGATACAGTGATCATCATACGAAGTGGGGATGTGATACCCAAGATCATCAAAGTCTTGGAAAACTTTCGTGATGGAAAACAAAAAAAGGTATATAGGCCAAAATCCTGTCCGGTTTGCGGTAGCGAACTCCTGGATGAGGGCGCTTTGATCAAGTGCCAAAACCTTGCCTGCAGTGCCAGAGTGGTCAATAGTATCAAATATTTTGCCAGTAAAAAATGTATGGATATAGACGGATTGGGAGAAAAGATCGTCGAAGCACTCTATCATGATAAGAAGATTGCGTCAGTGCTGGATCTTTTTTCTTTGCGTAAAGAATCGCTACTGGAAGTCGAAGGCTTTAAAGAGAAAAAAGCAGATAATCTGCTGCATGCGATAGAAGCAGCAAAAGGGAAAGAAGGCTGGCGCCTGCTCAATGCTATGGGTATCGAACACATAGGAGAAGTGGCGAGTAAGAAAATCGTAGAAATATATGGTAATGACTATCTTTCTCTCGATGAAGAAGCACTTATCATGATAGATGGTTTTGGTGAAGAGATGGCAGCTTCTTTTGTGGAGTTTATGCGTGTCAATCATGATATTGTTGCCCGGTTGCAGGCTATTTTGAAGCCTAGTGTCCCGCAGAAAAACGAGATCACTGACAATCCTTTTAAAGATAAAACGATAGTATTGACCGGTGCTTTGAGTAAGCCCAGGGGTGAAATCCAACTTTTGTTAGAGGGACTTGGAGCCAAAGTGACCAATAGTGTTTCAAAAAAGACAGATTTTGTGATTTATGGTGAAGATGCAGGCAGTAAATATGCGAAAGCAGAAAAACTGGGTGTGACGCTTTTGACAGAGAATGAGATGATGGAAAGGTTGAATTGATGGGGTTTTGGAGTTATTTTTTTATATATGCGGCGATCTTGACATATCTGACATGGGGTTTTGTAGTGGCTTTTGAATCTGTCTTGATTATGACAGGCAGTGAAGCAGCCAAAGCCTGGGTAAGAAAGCGTTATACTTTGAAATTTTTTATGTTTGAAGTCTATCTATTTTTTCCCCTGGTCTTTTTGGGATATGTCTTTTTAGAGTTCGTGCCTTATTTTTTGGGTACGAGCAAAAAGATTGCAAAATTTGATATCGCCAATATGATTTATGAAGTATTTTCTGAGGATTTGGATAAAATGGATGAAGAGTGATACTCTTCATCCGCTGTGTGTTACTTAGATATTGTCTCTGATAGAAAGTGCTTTGATAAGTTCCTGATATCTGTTGTAGTCTTTACTTTTTAGATATTTTAAGAGTCTTTTTCGCTGCCCAACTAGTTTTAAAAGTCCTCTTCTTGAAGAGTGGTCTTTTTTATTGATTTTCAAGTGATCAGTCAAATAGTTGATTCTATTTGATAATAATGCTACTTGTACTTCTGGAGAACCTGTGTCATTCTCACCTCTGCTGTATTGTTTTATGATCTCGGTTTTTTTCGCCGAATCTAAAGCCATATTGACCTCCTGATTGGTATTTTGGAACGCTGATTATACAGATACAAACTTAAAATCTAATTATTTAAAACGCCGTCTGTATAGTTCCATTCTGCTTTTTTATGTCCATTCTCAAAAAATTCGGTAGCCGGGCCATTGAGCTTGCCATTTTTATAAGTGAGTTTGTATTTTACTTTGCCGCTTGGATAATAAACGGTGCTTTCACCATTTTTGATACCGTTAACGTAGTTCCATGCCGCTTTGAGTACGCCATTTTCATACTCTTTTGAGATTCCGTTTAACTGCTCATTTTGAAAATTTAACTCATATTGCAAAGAGCCGTATTTGTTGTATTTTTTGGTGATACCTTCCTGTTTGCCATTTTGATAATGAATCTCTGCAAGTTTCACTCCATTGTCATTGTATTTGGTGCTGATACCATTGAGAACATCATCTACAAAGTTCCATCTTGCGATGATCTGTCCTTTGTCGTTGTATTCGGTGGTGATGCCGTTTTTCTTGCCATTTTGGTAGTTATACTCAAATTTTACATTGCCGTTTTCAAAATACTCTTTGGAAGTAGCAGCATCGGCACTACTGGCGAGTGCAAACAGCAGGAGTGATGTAGTAATGACTTTTTTCATGTTTGTATGATCCTTATTAAAAAACTTTAGAGGTGTCCTTATGGTGAATTTTATCTAAAAGGGATTAAAATTGCGTTAACAAAATGATATTATCATGATAACCCAAAGGAGATTTTATAATGCAAATAATTATATCAATTGTCGTATTGGTACTGTTTTTAAGTGGATGTTCGACAAAAAACCCACCCCTTACGGATCTCTCCAATGCAAAAATGGCATTGGTCAAAGTGGATACGGCGCAGACCAAAAAAGCAGCACCACAAGCTTTATCGGCTCTCCAGGCCAAATATAAAATACTGCAAGGTCTGATGAAAGACAAAGAGTATGACAAAGCCCGATTTTTAGCACAGGAAATCCAGGCAGATGCCAGGCTCCTGGAGAAAAAATCAGAGCGTATTATGTTAGAAGAACGTGTCAGAAAAATGCAGGGTGAAATCAATCTCATCAACAAAGACTTTACACAAATAAAAGAGTAGGGAGCGTATCATGATAAACAAAAAGATCATCATAGGCAGTGTGGCAGCTGTGATGCTGACAGGATGTGCCAGTGCCGTTGTCAATACTGCCGCATTGACAAAAAGTCAGCAGGCATATGAAAAGATTCAACATGACAGCAGGATACAACAGTATGCTGTGCCATCGCTGTTTCAGGCTGGTAAGCTGTATAGATTATCTAAACAAGCAGAAGATGCATCCCAGGCCGATCATTTGGCTTATCTGCTTGATCGGGAAGTGGGGGCTGCCAAAGAGAGTGCTGCCGCCAAAGAGCTTGCTGTGAAGCTTGAGGAACTCAAAGAGACAAAGACAAAAGCATTGTTGGATGCTAAAGAGAATGAACTTTTACAAGCCAAAGAAGAAGCCAGACGCGCCAAAGAAGCAGCACAGGGACTGGAACAAAAATACCAGCAGTTACAGGAATTAAATGCCAAGATGACCGACAGGGGTCTGGTATTGACACTGGGAGATGTCCTTTTTGGCTCCAATAAAGCGACTTTGATGCGTGGCGGGATGCGTGCAGTAGAGAAACTGGCAGACTTTTTAGCTGAAAATGAAACACGCAAAGTACTGATAGAAGGGCATACTGACAATGTCGGCAGCAGCAGTTACAATCTCGATCTCTCTTTACGACGGGCAGAATCGGTTGCCAATGCACTCATCACACGGGGAATTGATAAAAGCCGTATTGTTACCAAAGGGTACGGAGAACAGTATCCGGTCACATCCAATGACTCTGCAGCAGGAAAACAGCAAAACCGGCGAGTTGAAATTGTGATTTTAAATGAAGGTGACAAGTTGGAAGATGTGCTACGTTGAGTGATGGGATATCATTAAGCTCAGCTTGGCTGAGCTTAACTTAATGGCATTGAAAAGGGACTATTTTTTACCACAGTTTCCTAATGTAGCGGGCTTTAATTTTTCGCCTGGTGCCAGAGGCTCAAGTGTAGCCATTTTAAATTTTGAGTAATCACAGGTTGGGCAAAAGCCTGCCGGTTTTACTTTTTTGACTTTTTTTACCACTTTTTTGTGACAACAGTCAGCAGTATAAGGTGTGGTTGAGCCATCCTCATTGATGATTACCCAGCCTGCAGATGCAGAAGTGGCAAAAAACAAACTTGAAACAAATGCGGATAATAGTGTTGTTTTAACAAATAACTTCATTCATATTTCCTTTTAAATATTTAATTTTATATTGTATTAATTTAATTATTTTATACAATATAATAATTTGAAGGATCATTATTGCATAAAAAAAATAAAATTTGCTTAAGAGCTATAATAAAAAACTATATTTTTAAACTTTTTAATGTTCTTTAGCTACAATAGAGCAAATAAAGCCCCGTAAATTAGGAATAAGATGTTATTAACTAAAGCAAGTGAATATGCATTGCTCTCATTGGTATTGATTGCAAGAAGTGAAATACCGGAAGATGTAGATACACTTTCGAAAAGATTAGGAATTTCCAGAAGTTTTTTAGCAAAGATTTTACAGGCTTTGGCCCGGGATGGATTGTTAAAGTCATACAAAGGTGCAAAAGGCGGGTTTGCGCTCAACAAAGAAGTCAATGAAATTTCTATCCGTGAAGTCATCGAGTCTGCTGAAAAAAAACCTTTGTCTGTTTTTGAGTGTTCTACCTCCAGTGATCTCTGTTCTTCCGGTAAAGGTGACTTCTGCATCATCTGGCCTTTTTTACATAACTTTCAACTAAAAATTGATGAGTTTTTAAGAGAGATGACACTCAAAGACATCTTATAGATAAGGAAGGTGCAGCTTGGCAAAAGCAACAGATAGACAGTCTCCCTTCAATATAAGCACGATGTTAGAGCAGCTGGGTAAGTCCAAAGATTTAACAGTTGTATTTTTTGTGATCGCTATTATTGCTATCATCATTGT
>JANTGR010000057.1 GCA_024762875.1 Sulfurospirillum sp. | reverse complement strand
TTGCTGCTTGATGCAGAGATCACCCTTCCTAAATTTAGCAAGCTGATTAAAGTAAGTGAGAAAAATATACAATCTTATAAAAAAAAGGGGGAAGTTCCCAATCCCATTGCTGTGATCGCAGTCTCTTTTGTCACTATGCATCAGATGGGAATAGATTATCGCAGTATTGTTGAGGCATTGGAGCTAAAAGCCAAAACAAAAAAGGGTGCGGGATTTGCCAAAAAAAAGAAATTGGCAGATGAAGAGAAAAGAGCCTTATCCTAAGACCTCTAACTCATCTGTATATTTATGCGCGCAATAAGGCTCATAAGAGGATTTATAGACCTTGTAATGTGCTGATGCTTTGTGTCCGTCAAGGGCTTTTTCATCTCTCCATGTCTCTATGGCCATGAATTTTTTTCTGTTGTTTTCATACTGTACTATTTCGTAAAAGAGACAGCCGTCTTCTGCTTTTGAAGGTTTTACCATGGCTGAGAGCAACTCCTTCATTTTCTCTTCACAGCCATCTTTTGCGATGAATGTGACACGTTTTGTAATTGTCATATCTTTTCCTTTTTTATCTTATTGTCATCTGGCTAGAGAGCAAAGCTCCCTGGCCATTCACACGCTACTAAAGCTACGCCTTTGGCGAGAAAGTTTTCCTTGTAAGTATTTAGAGTAATGCTGCTGCTTCTTTGGCGTGATAGGTGATGATGATGTCCGCACCGGCTCTTTTGAAGCCGATCAATGTCTCCATCATTACTTTTTCATAATCGATGAGACCCGCTTTTTGTGCTGCTTTTAACATCGCGTATTCACCACTTACATTATAGACTGCCAGCGGCAATCGCGTGTTGTCTTTGACATCACGGATGATATCCATATAAGCAAGGGCAGGTTTGATCATGAGGATATCTGCGCCTTCTTTTTCATCTTCTATACTTTCGTTTATCGCTTCTCTTCTGTTGGCCGGGTTCATCTGGTAGGTACGTCTGTCACCAAAACTCGGACTACTCTCGGCTACATCACGAAATGGCCCATAGTATGCGGAAGCAAATTTGGTAGAGTATGCCATGAGGGGAAGGTTGATAAATCCTGCGGCATCAAGGGCTGTTCTAAGTGCTTGGATGGTACCGTCCATCATGCCGCTTGGCGCGATCATGTCGGCACCTGCTTTGGCATGGATCACGGCTTGTTGACCAAGGATTTCCAAAGTAGCATCATTGTTGACACTTTCTGTTTCCATATCCAGGATACCGCAGTGTCCATGATCTGTATATTCGCAAAAGCACAGGTCTGTGACAACAAACATGTCAGGATGCGCCTCTTTGATAGCTTTGATAGCGGAGGCGATGATGCCATGTTCACAGAGTGCATCACTGCCGATACTGTCTTTTGTCTTGGGGATACCAAAAAGTATGATGGAGTAGAGTCCGAGTTTTTTAAGAGACTCACACTCTTTGATGGCTTCATCGATGCTCATTTGAAAGACACCCGGCATAGATTCGATCTCTTTTTTGAAGTTTTTGCCGCTTTTTATGAAAAGTGGATAGATAAAATCCTCTTTTTGCAAATGTGTTTCCTGTACCAAATCTCTCAAATGTGTATTCATTCGTACTCTACGAAATCTTTTAAACATAGTTTTCCCTTTTATTTGTTATGATAAATCTTAGCATATTTTAGGAAATAAATACAAATGAAAATCACCATATCAGAGATAGCAAATTTACCGACGAAGTTTGGAGCATTTAAAATCCAATCTTTCAAAGAGCATGACAAAGAACATTTGGCTATCTTTACAGAGGACTATCATGATACGCCTATTGTGCGTATTCACAGTGAATGTTTGACAGGTGACGCATTGGGCAGTTTGAAATGTGACTGCGGTGAGCAGCTGGCATATGCTCTCACCATGATAGCCAAAGAGGGTGGCATGGTACTCTATCTCAGACAGGAAGGGCGCAATATAGGTCTCTTGAACAAAGTCAATGCCTATGCACTGCAGGATAAAGGCTGGGATACAGTTGAAGCCAATCATCAGCTTGGATTTTCTGCGGATGAGAGAAGTTATGAGATCGTGGAGTTTATACTCAATCATTATGGTATCAAAAAGATCAGACTCCTCACCAACAATCCTAAAAAAGTAGAAAGTCTCGAAGGCATCGATATCATAGAAAGATTGCCTATCATGATAGAAGCTAATCCTTACAATAAAAATTATTTACAAATCAAAAAAGAGAAAATGGGGCATCTTTTTTAAGCGTGGACTTCTGCTGAAAAAATAGCTATAATAACCACTATGGAAAAATTTCAACAATACAGCGATTTGCTGCTCAAATACAATAAAATTCACCGTCTCTCAGGTGCCAAAAACAGCGCAGAAGTGGAGGCAAATATCCAGGACTCACTCTATCCTTGTGAATTTGTGGACTTTTCCAGGATTCATCGTGTTGTCGATATCGGTACAGGTGCCGGATTTCCCGGGATGATTTTGGCTATTGCTTTGCCCCAGGTGCATTTTACACTGGTTGAACCTTTGATGAAACGTACTGCTTTTTTACACCTGGTAAAGTCAACGTATGATTTAAAAAATGTGACGATTGAGACAGCACGCATCGAGGATATCCCTCCTTTTGATGCGGATTTAATTACGTCGCGTGCGGTGGCAAAAACGGATTATTTACTGGAAATTTCTAAAAATTTTATCTATCATGATACACAGTTTCTTTTGTACAAAGGTGAAGGGGTTTATGATGAAGTAGGTAATTTACAAGATTATGACTATACTATTATACCCAGGGATAAGCGAAATTATTTATATATAAAAGGTTTAAAATGATTATAAAATTATTATTATTGGCTGTGGTTGTGTATGTGATCTATCTGTTCTTTTTCAGGGATGGCGGATTTTCAAAAAAGATTGATAAAGATGATAGTGAAACCATGGTTGATTGTGAAAAATGCGGGGTGTATATTTCTGTTAAAGATGCCATCATCAAAGACGGAAAATACTATTGTTCCAAAGAGTGTGCCAAACTATCATGATACTTATCGGGCATCCCTATATCGATTTTAAGCCTTTTGAAAAAGTGACAACAAAAGAAGATATCGCAGCTACATCGTCCAATTGTACAATCGTGTTTGCTTTGCATCATGATAGTGTCTCTTTATGTCACTATGCTGCTGAAAATACGCTCTCATTTGCACTCTTTGTACACAATGAAAAAGAGGTGATTTTGGCAGATGCTTTAGGTGCTTCTTATATCATTTGTTCAAAAGAGCTTGCAAAAAAAGCACAAACATTTGCTGATGATTATCTCTTTGATGCTAAAATTTTACTACAAAGTGAAACAGAAGAGGATATCGTCTATGCGGCGCAAAACAGCATTGATGGTATCTTATTTAAAGAAGGAATCAAAGATGGAAATAGTTAAGACAGTTTTTTTATTGACTGTGATGACCCTCCTTTTTGTCTGGGTCGGTGGTATTTTAGGTGGACAAAGCGGTATGATGATCGCCTTTTTGATGGCTGTTGGCATGAACTTTTGGAGTTATTTTAACTCAGATAAAATGGTGCTGAAACATTATCATGCTGTCCAGGTGGATGAACGCAATGCTGCAGGTTTGTACCATATCGTGCAGAGATTGGCAAATAAGGCAGGTATGCCGATGCCAAAAGTCTATATCATCCCTGATGACGTACCCAATGCTTTTGCAACAGGCAGGAACCATGAGCATGCGGCTGTAGCCGTCACAGAGGGTTTGCTTGAGTTACTGGATGAGCAGGAAGTAGAGGGTGTATTGGCACATGAGATGAGCCATGTCAAGCATTATGACATATTGATTGGTTCTATCGCAGCAACTATTGCAGGAGCGATAGCAATGCTGGCAAATTTTGGTATGTTATTTGGTGGAGGAAACAGTGAAAACAGACCCAATCCAATCATCATGATAGCTTTGATGTTTATTGCACCCTTGGCTGCATCGATCATACAGATGGCAGTCAGCAGAAATCGTGAATACATGGCTGATGAGGGTGCAGCAAGGATGACTGGTCATCCCGAGTGGCTTCAGTCCGCACTGGCAAAACTGGATCATTACTCCAGGGGACATCATGTGCTGCACGATGCGACACCTGAGAGTGCGCATATGTTTATCATTAATCCTTTTTCAGGAAAAGATATCTCGTTTAAATCGCTCTTTTCTACCCATCCAAGCACTGAGGCACGGATAGAAAGACTTGAAATGTTAAAGAGAGAATTATAACTCTTTTTAACATTATTTTTCTACCGGTTTATGGCTGTTTAGCCATCCCCACATCATACCGCCGTCTAACTCTTTGACATGTTTATAGCCCATTTGATTTGCAAGAAACCTTCCAACGACTTTTGTACGGCTTGCTGAACGGCAGACCAAGACAAAAGGCTGTTCTTTGTCTTTGACAACTTTGCCAAAGGCTTCCATCCATTTTTGGATATCATAATGTCCTCGATCATCATAAAACATGATACGGTGGCTTCCCGGTATCGTTCCTGTCTCTTTCCACTCACCCGGTGTTCTGATATCGATGACTGGAACGTTTTGTTTTATCAGTGTTTCAAGTTCTGCTGTTTTGACACCTTGAAAATCTGCCAGTAGCAAACTCTGCAAAAGTGTCCCTAAAATAATCAATCTTTTTATCATGATAGTTACTCCCGCTATATTAATTTTAAAAACAGTGTATCATAGCATATTAACGTGTATTTTTTGTGGAAAGAGGCGCTTTTTCTTCCTCTGCTTCCCAATCCCAGGGTACAGTAGTATTGTTTTCAAAAGCTGTTTGGGTGACTGTCAGCTCCTGGATAAAGTGTGCAGGCCTGGAACTGCCTGTTTTTGAAGGGTAGAGCTCTTTTGTGGTAAAAGGATCAAGAAAGAAAAAGGTGGGTGCACGGTGTGAGATGAACTGCTTGGGATAATTTCTTTTATAAATATCTAAAATCGCAACAACATAATGTCTGTTGAGATAGTCCAGTATCTGCGGTCTTTCAAAGACAATGTCTTTCATATAGGCACAGGCAGGGCAGCCTTTTTTAGCTATCATGACAAGTAGAATTTTATGTTGTTGTTTGGCCTTTTTAAGTGCTTGATAATAGCTGGTTTCATACTTGAAATCATGTATCTCCTCGCCCAGTGCAAAAAGAGAAAGTGTACTTATCATGATAAGCAGTACTATTTTTTTCATGGTAAACCTTTTTATTTTGATTGTATCAGATTTTATTTATCATTTCAAGATGAAATATTTTTTTACCTTGTCTCTATTTTCGCTACAATGCTGTCATGGAAAAATATGAAGTATTAGAATCGGTTTTTGGGTATAAGGCATTTAGAAGTTTTCAGGAAGAGTCTATCGATGCACTGCTTGGCGGGAAAGATGTATTGACTATACTCCCTACGGGTGGTGGAAAGTCACTCTGCTATCAGTTGCCCTCATTGATGATGGAGGGAGTGAGTGTCGTGATTTCCCCACTTATCGCACTGATGCAGGATCAAGTGCGGGGATTGAGTGAAAATGGCATAGAAGCAGTGACCATCAACTCAGATATGGGTGAAGAGGATAGACAGGAGGTCTTTCATAAACTCCAAAGCGGCAGGGTGAAGCTTCTGTATGTCGCACCTGAACGGATGGTATTGCCGAATTTTATCTCTTTTTTGCAAACACTGAAGATCAATTTCTTTGTGGTGGATGAGGCACACTGTGTGAGTGAGTGGGGACATGAGTTTCGTGCAGATTATCGTGCATTGCATTGTTTAAAAGAGAATTTCCCAGATACGCCCGTAGCAGCATTTACAGCAACAGCAACGCCAAAAGTGGCAGAGGATATCCAAAAAGCACTGCGGCTTGAAGATCCTTATTATTCACGGGGAAAAGTGTATCGTGACAATCTTTTTATCCATACGCAAAAACGTGTTTCAAACGGCCGTGCACAACTACTGCAGTTTTTGCAAAAGCATAAGGGAGAGTGCGGCATCATCTATGCTTTTACACGCAAAGAGACCGAAGAGTTGGCAAAGTTTTTACAGTCAAAAAATATCTCAGCACGCGCCTATCATGCCAGACTGGAAAAGAGCGAAAAAGCAGAAGTATTTCATGACTTTCTATATGACAAGCTGGATATTGTAGTCGCCACTATTGCTTTTGGAATGGGCATAGACAAGAGCAATATCCGCTTTGTTGTGCATACTTCTTTGCCTAAAACACTTGAAAATTATTATCAGGAGATCGGAAGGGCAGGGCGGGATGGTCTGGAGAGTGAGACGCTGCTGCTTTATACCAAAGGTGATGAGATACAAAAGCGTGAGCTGATGAACAATGTTGAGAGTACCGGTTATCAGGAGGTTTTATATGAAAAACTGCAAAAGATGTATCGCTTTGCCCTTAGCAATAGCTGCAAACATAAACTTTTGGGAACCTATTTTGGTGATGAGAGTGAGATTTGTGAGGATAAGTGTGATGCCTGCCTGAAAGAGCCTGCCGTGCAAAAAGATATTTCCAAAGAAGCGCAAATGTTTCTTTCTACGATCTATCGAACTGGAGCCAAGTTTGGACAAAATCATCTTATTGATGTACTGCGAGGCAGTAGTGCTGCCAAAGTGATGCAGTTTGGACATGAAAAACTGTCTGTTTACGGTATCGGAAAGGAACATGCCAAGCGGGTGTGGGAGTTGATCGTGGATAGATTGCATGAGGTTGAAGCCCTGCAACTTGGTGAACACCGTGCTATTATGATGACTGAGGTGGGTGTAGAGATACTCAAAGGTCAAAAAAGTGTTGAGATAGATGAAGACAAACTGGGCACGCAAAAATATGTTATAGAAGAAGACGTCACTGTAGAAAGAGACGAGACCTTTGAAGCACTGCGCGCACTGCGTATGAAGATAGCGAGTGAGGCAGAGGTACCGGCTTATGTTGTTTTCTCAGACAAAACACTCAAAGATATGGCGCAAAAACTGCCTCAGGACAAACAGGCAATGTTGGAAGTACATGGAATCGGTGAAGTGAAATATAAACGTTATGGAGAAGCGTTTTTAAAACTTTCAAAAGAATTGGCTGGAGAAATATAGTGTGAAATCAGCTATTTGGGTTAACCCCAAATTGCTTATAAAAGTGGTGGCTTGAGACGGAATCGAACCGCCGACACGGTGATTTTCAGTCACCTGCTCTACCGACTGAGCTATCAAGCCATTGAAAAGGAAATAGAAGTATATCCTAATATCTTAAAAGCTACCTTAAACTCTTGACAAAATGCATAAAATCTTTTCCACGCTCTGCATAGGAGCTAAATTGATCAAGACTGGCTGCTGCCGGAGAGAGGAGGGCAATAGCATCATTATGATAGTGTGTATCTATCATGATAACAGCATTTTCAAGCGTCTGACAGGCATGTGCTGTTTTTCCGATAGCGGTTGTCAAAGCAATAAGTTTGTCACTATTACTCCCTATCGTAAAAACCTCTACATCCAAATCCTTCAATACTTCAAAAAGGGCTGAGAGGTCAGCACCTTTGTCATCACCTCCCAGGATAAGAAAAATCTTTTTATCATGATAGCTTGAAAGCGCAGCGATAGTGGCATCGGCATTGGTCGCTTTGGAGTCATTGATCCAGAGGCGGTTTTTTGCATCCCTAAACTCTTCTACGCGGTGCGCACCTATTTCAAATTGATTGATTGTGTCATAGTCTGTTTCATCAAAAAGGATCTTATTGGCGGCCATGGCCAGGAGCGCATCACTCAGAAACGGCTCTTTAAAGTGCAGTTTGTTGATATCAAAGTCAAAATAGGCTGCCAAATCCTCTGCACTGTTATAGGTTATTTTCATTGCCATAGTGGGATAATCGGCATATTGTTCAGGGATGAGGGCTATCTCTCCTTCCTGCATCGTATCGAGGGGTTTGAGCTTTGCTTTCTCGTACGCTTCAAAACTTCCATGCCATGATACATGGTCAGGGGTGATAGGGAGCAGGATATAGAGATTTGGTGAGGCAATATGGGTGTAGTGCAAGGTAAAGGAACTGGTTTCAAGTATCCATATCGAAGCATCTATATCAAGATTGGCAAGAGGGGTTCCGATGTTGCCCCCGGCCTTGCTGCCTCTTTTCTCCAAAAGTGCTTGTGTCATCGCAGTGGTGGTAGTTTTACCGTTTGTACCACTTATCCAGATGGAAAAAGGCATATCAGGAGCAAAAAGATCATATTCACTGACTAAATGTTTGGCTTTTTGGATAAGCGCATGAGAGGGCGGTATGCCCGGACTGGTCACTTCCAAATCCATCACTTCAGGGTCAAAGTTCTCGCTTGGGTGAAATTCGTTGCCTTGTTTATCTATAGTCAGTGCAGAAAACTTATCGTCAAAAATTTTACAATTACCAAACTTTTGAGCGATCGCTTTTGTTGTGATACCGTAGCCAAAAAGTGTCATCAACGTATCTTTAATGTTATCAACGCAATGATATTGGAAATCAAGGCAATGATCCAAAACCGTACGATGATTTTATTTTCTGCCCACCCTTTGATCTCAAAATGATGGTGAATAGGCGCCATATGAAAAACACGTTTTTTTCGGGTTTTATAGCTTCCAACCTGCAGGATGACAGAGACTGTTTCAAGGACAAATACAAAGCCGATGGCAATCAGTAAAAATTCATTTTTGGTGATAATCGCCATATAAGCAATAAATCCGCCCAATGCCAGGCTTCCGCTGTCTCCCATGAAGACTTCTGCAGGATGACAGTTGTGCCATAAAAAGCCTATAAGAGAGCCTATGAGTGCAGTGGCGATGATAGAGACTTCTCCGATACCTTTGAAATTTGGTACGAGAAGATATTGGCTGAGGATGGCATGTCCCATAACATAGACAAAAACAGAGAGACTCATAATCGAAAATATAGATGGTACGGTAGCCAGTCCATCAAGCCCATCTGTGAGGTTGACAGCATTGCTGGAAGAAACAAAGACAATGGTCCAGAACCCAATCGCCAAAATCCCCATGTCAACAACAGGAAATTTATTAAACGGTATATACAGTTGTGTTGAAAAATCTCCAAAATAGAGATAAAATCCTACGATAAGAGAAGCGATGATCTGCATCAGCATTTTTGATTTTGATGTGAGCCCGGCTTCATTTTGTTTGTGGGTGATTTTTGACAGGTCATCTTTGATACCTATGGCAGCAAAAAGGATCAGGGCCAGTATGCCGCCAACAGCATAAAAGTTATTAAATTTGATGGTAAAAAGTACGGCTATCAGTGTTGAAAAGATATAGACAACACCTCCCATGGTGGGGGTACTTCCTTTGGCCTGGTGTCCCTGGGGTGCATGTTTATAGATAGGCTGATTGGCTTTTTTTGTCTTCGCCCAGTTGATAAATTTTGGCATTAAAATGAGGGTTAATATAAATCCGATAAAAAACGATATACCTGCACGAACTGTGATGTATTGAAAGAGATTGATATGAAAGTATTGATAAATCAGGTATAACAAAGAACATCCTTAAAAAAATTGAAAGTTTATTGTAGTAAAATTTATCTTAGGAAACGAGGGAAAAAAATGGAAACAAAAAAAGTACTTTTAGTCATCACTGATGGCATAGGACACCGTGAAAGTTGTGAAGACAATGCTTTTTGTGCAGCAAAAAAATCAGCATATCAGTATCTGTTTGACAATGTGCCCCATTCGTATGTGCAAACTTCCGGATTGGCAGTAGGATTGCCCCAGGGGCAGATGGGTAACAGCGAAGTGGGACATATGACAATAGGCAGCGGCCGTGTGCTCTATCAAAATCTGGTAAAAATTTCCAAGTCGATTGAAGATGGGAGCTTAAAAGAGAATCCGGTTTTGAATGATATCATGACAAAGAGTCGTGACATCCATGTAGTGGGGCTTTTAAGTGACGGCGGGGTGCATTCTCATATTGATCATTTCATTGCAGTGGCCAAAATCGCATCACAAAACGGTAAAAAGGTTCATTTGCATTTGATTACGGACGGGCGTGATGTAGCACCTGACTCTGCGCTGACTTATCTGGCCAAGATTGAAGCAAACCTGGATGAAAATATCTCTATAGCGACAATTGCAGGACGTTTTTTCAGTATGGACAGGGACACACGCTGGGAGAGAGTAGAGGCTGGCTATCAGGCGATGGCATTTGGCATACCAGAAAGTGACAAAATGCCGGCAGACTACATAAAAGCAGAGTATGAAAAAGAGATTTTCGATGAATTTATAGAACCGGCCGCTTTTAATCAATATAGTGGTTTTCAAGAAAATGATGGCGTTATTTTTATCAACTTCAGGAGTGACAGAATGCGCGAAATGGTGGATGCTGTCGGCAATGAGCATTTCAGTGAATTTGATCGTAACAAGGCAAAGCTGCATATAGCGACGATGACACAATACAACAAAGATTTTCCTTATCCTGTACTTTTTGAAGAGAAAACACCGCGCAATACATTGGCAGAGGTGATCAGTGATGCGGGACTTTCACAGCTTCATACTTCTGAAACAGAAAAATACGCCCATGTGACATTTTTTCTCAATGGCGGAGTGGAAGAGCCATTTTTGAATGAGACACGGGTTTTGGTGCCAAGTCCGGATGTCAAAACCTATGATATGAAACCGGAAATGTCTGCACCACAAGTGGGTGAAAATGTACGAAAAGCGATGAAAGAGGGATACGATTTTATCGTGGTCAATTTCGCAAATGGTGATATGGTAGGACATACCGGCAATTTTGATGCCGGGGTCAAAGCAGTCGAAGCGGTCGATAAAGAGCTTGATCAAATCATCAAGAGTTGCAAAGATGAAGGCTATAGCCTTGTTTTAACGAGTGATCATGGTAACTGTGAAGAGATGAAAAGTCCACAGGGTGACAGACTGACCAATCATACGATCTATGATGTATTTTGTTTTGTGATGGATGACAACGTCAAAGAAGTCAAGACAGGAGGACTTAACAATATCGCACCTACTGTATTAAAATTGATGCATCTGCCAATTCCCCCTGAAATGGATGAAGCTTTAATTTAAGGGCACCCTTAAAGCTTCATCTCTCTCCTTCTCTATATTACTGTTGTTTTTAACGCATTTTGTATTATCATGATAAAAATTTTTTAGAGGATGATTGCATGAAGTTTACAGGGAAAAATGTACTGATTACAGGTGCGAGTAAGGGTATTGGTGCTGAGATCGCCAAAGTTATGGCCGGATATGGGCTCAAAGTGTGGATTAACTACCGTTCCAAACCGGAATTAGCGGATACGTTACAAAAAGAGATTGAAGCGGCAGGTGGCCAAGCGGCTGTTATCTGCTTTGATGCTAGTGACGAAGAAGGGTTTATTGAAGGTATTAAAACGATTATTGACTGTGATACAGAACTCTCTTATCTTGTGAACAATGCTGGAATAACCCTGGACAAATTAGCCCTGCGTATGAAACTTGAAGATTTTGATACCGTGATCAAAACCAATCTAAACTCTGCCTTTATCGGTTGTCGTGAGGGATTGAAAGTGATGAGTAAGAAGCGCTTTGGTGCAGTTGTCAATATCTCTTCAATAGTATCAGAAACAGGTAATATCGGACAGGTCAACTACTCTGCCAGCAAGGGGGCAATGAACGCTATGACAAAAAGTTTTGCATTGGAAGGTGCAGCCAGAGGCATCCGGTACAATGCCATTACTCCCGGGTTCATTGCAACTGATATGACAGATGAGTTGAGTGAAGAAGTAAAAAAATCCTATACTGATAAAATTCCTTTAAAACGTTTTGGTGCGCCAGAAGATGTAGCCGAAGCTGTGGCATTTTTGCTGAGTGACAGTTCTGCCTATATAACGGGTGAAATTTTAAAGGTAAATGGCGGTATGTATGTCTAAATTTAGAGAGAATTAGCTGTTTTTAACAATTTTGTGGTAACATAAGAGTCACTTTTATATACAGGAGAAAAGAATGGCATTAATAGATGACGTAAAAGCAGTAGTAGTAGAGCAATTGAGTGTGAACGCTGATGAAGTAAAAGAAGATTCAAAATTTGTTGAAGATTTAGGTGCAGATTCACTGGATGTTGTTGAGTTGGTAATGGCTTTAGAAGAAAAATTCGATATTGAAATCCCTGATGCTGATGCAGAAGCTATTGCAACAGTTGGTGATGCACTAAGATATATTGAAAACCACAACGCATAAGTTATAAAAAATAAAAATTAAAGGCGGGGGAGACTTCGCTTTTAATGTAAAATAGACAGGATTGATTTTAAGGAGAAAAGTTTGAAGAGAGTTGTAATCACTGGGTTAGGCATGATCAATGCACTAGGTATGGAAAAAGAGAGTTCTTTTAAGGCCATTGTTGATGGTAAATGTGGTATTAAAAGTATTACTCTATTTGATACAACCAATCATTCTGTAAAAATTGCAGGTGAGATTACAGATTTTGATCCTACTGCAGTGATGAATCCTAAAGAGGTTAAAAAAGCAGACAGATTTATCCAGCTTGGTATCAAAGC
>JANTGR010000056.1 GCA_024762875.1 Sulfurospirillum sp. | reverse complement strand
AAGAATCGCTGCAGGATGCACTCCAACTCTGTTTTGATAAACTCCAAAAAGAAAATACAAATATCATCAAGCTGCCAAAAGAATATACTTATGACACTTTCAACCAAACTCTTTTATGTCAAAACAGTGTCGTTAAACTTACTTTCCAGGAGAGAGCGTTTTTCAAACTGCTGCTCAAACACCCTGGCCATATCTGCTCCTACGAAGAGATAGAAAACTTTCTCTTTGATACACAGGGGATGAGTGACGATGCCTTAAAAACACTGGTAAAAAAAATCCGTAAAAAAACAGATAAATCATTGATAAAAAACTATTCCAAACAGGGCTACAAGATCGCCTTATCATGATAGATAAAATCCTCCTACTTAAAATCGCAGGGCTTTTACTTTTCTCCTTCATCAGCTTACAAAATTATGATACACTTTTTCAAAATCAGGAAATTATTTATTCACACTACACACCGTTAAAAACATTTGTGGCAACTCTCTGTTTTGGTGTCATTCTCTCAGCAGCAATCTATAATGCAGCGCTTTATATCTACAGTCTGGATAAACGCTATCTGTACTACTCTCTGGGACAATTTTCTGTTATGGTCTTTTTGGCCGCCCTGGACAGTTTGCATATTGTACCACTTAATGCACTCTTGCCATTTAAAAGTTTTCTACTTTATGATCTTGCACAGATTTTTATTTTGTTTTTTTCCATTCGTTTTATCAAGTACTTTCTCTCCATCACCCAAAAGGATAAAAAACTCTTTATCATGATAAGAGTGATAGAATTTCTTTCCCTGCTGGATATCGCATTGGCACTGCTATTTGGACATAGCATATTGACACGTATTATGCCTATATTTGTGCCAATTTGGATTGTCATCACTGAGGCTAACCGCCTCTTGCATGATAAAGACAAAGCATTTTACTTTTTCTATTATGGGTGGAATATGGTTATCATGATGGGTGTTTTTGTCTATATGAATTTAACAGAATATTTCAATATGGACTTTCCTTTTTTACATGTCACCTTTGCACTCGAGTCGATGATCCTCTCTTTGGCAATAGCATACAAAATGAAAGTACTTGAAGATGAAAGAGTTGTCCAACAAAGCCTGTTACTGCAACAATCCCGTCTGGCCTCTATGGGCGAGATGATCTCCACTATCGCCCATCAGTGGCGCCAGCCCCTTACCCACCTCTCCTATCTGTTTATGAATATGAAAAAGAGGCTGGACAATCCTCAATTTTTAACCGCAAAAATAGAAGAGGGCAAAAAGCAGCTTACTTATATGTCAGAAACCATCGAACATTTTTCCAATTTTTACAATCCTGGTAAAGAAAAAAAATCTTTCAGCGTCAAAGAAGCCTGTGAAAGGGCGCATTTTATAGCCGCAGCTCCTCTCAAAGCATCTTCAATCACACTACTTTTTAAAGTCAAAGAAGATTTTAACTGTTTTGGCAATCTCAATGAATTTGAACAAGTGATGATAAACCTCATCAACAATGCCAGAGATATGCTGGTAAAAAGAACCATTAAAGACCCTTATATTGTTATCATGATAGAAAAAAACCATATTGTGATTGAGGATAATGCCGGTGGTATCAAGCCTGAAAATATACATAAGATATTTGATCCCTATTTTTCAACAAAAGAAAAAAGTGATGGCATCGGTCTTTATATCGCAAAAACGATCATTGAAAAAGAGATGCAAGGGAAATTGAGTGCTACCAATAATGCCGCAGGTGCCGCTTTTAGCATCACTTTTCAATAAAGTATTCTAAACATTCATGCTTATTCACTAAGGCTGCGCCGTAAAACGGCTGTAGAGTCGTTCATAAGCATGTTTGTTCAGAATACGCAACATAAATAATTATTTTCAATGGAAATTAATTATCATTTAAGCTTTTTTCTATTATACTTTTTATACAAGAAAGAAAGAAAGAAAGAAAGAAAGAAAGAAAGAAAGAAAGAAAGAAAAGGAAAGAACATGAAAAAAATATACAGTATCGTAACCATCATGGCTTTGGGTTCAACACTCTCAGCCGACAGTTTAATCAAGAGTGCAACAAATGCAGGCTTGGCACCCATCCCAAGTGATACAAAAGCCCTCATGAAGCTGATAGACAATCCTAAAAACCCTATCACTAAAGAAAAAGTCACTTTAGGGAAAAAGCTCTTTTTTGATCCACGCTTGTCAAAAAGCGGACTCATATCCTGTAACACCTGTCACAATCTGGGCACCGGCGGTATAGATGGCGTAAGTGCGGCAATCGGACATCACTGGAGCGCCAATCCTCATCATTTAAACTCACCAACAGTCTACAATGCTGTGTTTATGAGCAGACAGTTCTGGGATGGACGTGATCCTGACCTGGAAGCACAGGCACAGGGGCCGATGCAGGCAGCACCGGAAATGGCTATCACCAAAGAGATGGCAGTAGCACGTATCAGTTCTATGCCGGCATATGTCAAAGAATTTGAAGCAGCCTACGGCGATAACAATATCACATTTAAAAGAATTGCTGATACGATCGGATCATTTGAGCGAACTTTAACCACACCAGCCGCTATCGATGCCTTTTTGGAAGGTGATGAAAAAGCACTGAGCCAGGCACAAAAAGAGGGATTGCAAACTTTCATCAACAAAGGGTGTGTAAGTTGCCATACGGGTGTCGGTATCGGTGGAGGTATGCAGCCTTTTCCTGTTGCAAAACCTTATAAATATGCACATATCGGTGACTTTAAAGGTGATCAAAACGGGATGGTGAAAGTGCCAACATTGAGAAATGTATTGAAAACGGCGCCTTATTTTCACAATGGTGCAGTATGGGATGTCAAAGAAGCGATCAAAATCATGGGTGAAACACAGCTGGGTATCGATCTTAGCGAGAAAGAAATTGATTCTATCGCGACGTTCTTCACAGCACTCAATGGAAAAATGCCAACGCTAACCTACCCGGAACTTCCAGCTGTTACAGGTAAAACACCTAAACCAGATACAAAATAAAACAGATACAAAGAGCAACTTGGCTCTTTGTATTTATTTAAACTGTGCACACAGTTCTTCATCTCCTCCAGGCGCACAGGCCAGATCTCTGACCCAACCAGCAGTAAGCGTGGCACCATGGTCACTAAAGTGCACACGCTCAATATCACCATCACTGATATAATTGTTTTGAGGATCTCCACCAGAAAAATCTTCTAACAACTTTTGAGGGTCTGTATAACTGTTGAAAACATCATAAGATTTCTTTTCCAAATCAAGCATCAAAATATTTTCATCTTCTGCTAAAGTACGCACTGTTTGTGCATAGTTACCATATGATCTTTGATACAATGAACGCATGTCGCTGTCGCTGCTATATTTTTCCAACCCTTCAAGCGGCGTTAACAAAACAGGCGTCACACCATGGGTCTTTGACCAGTCGATATAGACTTTTAGCTCATTATAAAAAGAGTTGTATCTTCCCGGCATAGTAGTTTTGGTACTGTCATCCATCGCATCCGACAATGTGGATGCAATATCATTGATACCAAAAGGGACCAAAAGATACGCACCTTCACTGATATCACTGTTTTGAATTAATTGTTTGGTATGTTCCCAATTTCCTTCATCATCATATTGTTTATAGGATCGGCTGCTTGCTCCACCTGAAGAAAGATTGTAAAAGTTCTGTGGGTGTTTCATATATTGCCCAAATCGACGCCCCCATCCTACTTTTTTTTCAATCAAAATAGCGACCGTTGAATCACCTAAGAGAAATATTTTTTTATTCTCAGATATTGCTGGAATCGGCGCTTTGACAGTCACATTGTTCTCTGGCGTTTCCTCTTTTTCTTTTGTTGTATTGGTTTCAGGCATCTCTTTGATATTTTGTTGTACAGGGGGTACAACTGCTGCCGGGGCACTGCCACAGGCTGAAAACAGTATAGATAGCATCAAAAGGTGCATAACAAGAAGAAACTTTTTCATCATTGGTAAAATCCTATAATAAGTGGTTGGGTGTTCAATTTATACAAAGCACGTAATTAATTTGATATTAACAGTATATATATTTATTTTACCTTAAATGAATAATTTTACCAAAATACGGTAAACAGATGTTACCTTCGCGAAACAGTACAGGCTTCATCATGTGGATGAAAAGTCAATTCACCTTTTTCCAATTTTTCAAACCACTCTTTATATAAAATGGCATAAATTTCTTTGTAGACTTGTAACTTGGCATCGTTGATCTTTTCTCCATAACAGTATAAAAAATACCGCTCTGCTGCGCGATCAAATCCAAACTCTTCACAAGCAGATGCCAAATCAAAATACCGCTCTCCCAAACCGGCATACTCCCAATCTATCAATTTGATACCGCGTGTAAAAAGGATATTTTTCACACTGACATCATTGTGACACAAAACCAGCTCTTTATTAAATGGATAAATCTTGTGTCTCAGCTTTCTTGGCAATTGCATGGCTTTGCCGCCAAATGGGATACGATGCAGTTTACGCAGTGCCCTGGCGAGCAAACGTATCTCTTTTCTTTGTAGTTTCTCTTTATGGCTGCCTGGAAGAAAAAGGCTTATCATGATACCGGCTTCCTGATCCAAAAGCAGTGGTTTTGCCCCGATTTTATATTGGAAAGCTTTTTGTTGTACACGAAATTCTGCTGCTCTGTCCCTATCTGCCAGACGAAATTTTCGCACAAGATACGTCCTCTTGTCACTCTTTAGTTTATAGTTTGTATTGCAATACCCCTGTGAGGGCAGCAAATGCAGAGACAGCAACACTTCCTCATCAAATATATCATACTGCCTGAGTGCCTCTATCATGATAGAACCAAGTGATGATTTTCCATATAATAGATCTTGTCAGCGATCATCTGTGCATCTTCTTTTTCATGTGTGACCATCACAGTATGCAGCTGTTTTTCTTTGCTGATCTTCTCTACCAACTGCAGCATCTGCCTTCGTGACTGGGGATCAAGCCCCGAAAAGGGCTCATCCAAAAGTAGTATCGGATGATTTCTAAGCAGTGCACGAGCCAATCCAACACGTTGGCGCTGTCCGCCTGAGAGTGAGGAGACTACTCTTTTTTCAAATCCCTGCAATCCAACTTCCAGGAGAATTTGGCTCACTTGCTCCTGTTGTGCAGCGGTAGTCTTGAATTTTTTATTGATACCCAGAAGAATATTTTTTTCAACACTCAAATGTTCAAAAAGATTATGATGCTGAAAGAGGATTGTCAGGGGTCTTTTTTCCACTGCCAGCGTTGTCAACTCCTGCTCATCCAGATAGATATGTCCGCTTTTTACCGGCAAAAATCCTGCTGCCAGATCCAGCAGTGTCGATTTTCCGCTGCCGCTTTTACCCAAAACAGCCGCAATTTCACCCGCTGCTATCTGCATCGTAAAATCATACTCATCAGCACTCTCTTTGTACCGATACTGCACATTAGTCATTTTCAACATGGATTCTCCCAAAAAGTCGTGCTATCATGATAAACAGCGTCAAAACAAGTGCCAGCAGTATCAATGCTACCCCCGCTGCATCGCTGGTTCTATAAGAACCCAATAAACTGTACAGATACCAGGGAAGTGTCGAAAAATCTTCACTTCCAAACAGTGCAATGATACCCAAATCTCCCAGTGAAAAACAAAAAGAGAGGGCAAATACATATGCCAAAGCAGGCTTCAGATATGGCAGTTCACAATAGACCCAGCGCTGCCAATACCCCAGCCCCAGAGAAAATGCCAGCCTGTCATAACGTGCCGCTGTCTTTTGCATAATAGGGGACAATACAGAGAGTGAAAAAGGAAGTGTCATCAATACATTTGCCACAATCACAGCAATACCTGCCCACAAGAAGGCAGAGAGTTCATATCTTTGTGCCAGTAGAAAAAAACCCAAGCCCATGACCAAAGAGGGAATTGCCAGATAAAGGTTGCCGCAAAAAGCGATGAAGAGATTGAAAAAATGTGCGTATTTATACTCTCTCAAGCGCTCTTTGGCTGTAAAATTTCTTCTGGCATCACTCAAAAGCAGAGTGACAATCACACTCAATGTACTTGCAATCCCGGCCAATACAATGCTGGTAACAAAAGATTTGATAAACAACCCGTCTGAAAAGATCTTTGTAAAATCTGCTCCCAATCCATCTATCATGATAGCCATCAGCGGAGTCAGAAAAAAGAGTGAAAAGAGTACAATAACAGCGACCTGCAGATAGCCAAGCCATTTTGTTTCACGCCACGGGATAGCGACAGTATCGGTTTGTAGATTGGCAGTGTTGCTTTTGAGTAGAGAAGAAAATACCACCAACAGTGTCGATATTGACAATTGTAACAGTGCCAGCTTCAGTGCCATATCGATGTCAAAGTCCATCCTGACCGCTTCATAGATCGCGACTTCCAGCGTATTGTATGCCGGAGATCCTCCCAGAAGAAGGACGATGGCAAAAGAGGTAAAACAAAGCAAAAATATCGTTATCGCAACAGAAAATATCGTCGATTTCAGAGCGGGAAACTCCACATAAACAAAACGCGACCAAGAAGAAAAACCCAGACTTTTTGCCAATTTGTACTTCTCCTGCGGAATCGATTCAAAAGCATGCAAGAAAGAGCGCGCACTAAAAGATGCATTGAGATAAACATGTGCCAGCAGTATGCCAAACAGTCCATAGAGATAAGAGCCCAGTGAGATATCAAAAAGATAAAGCGTTATATGGTTTATCCAGCCATTTCTGCCATAGACAGCAATCAATCCAAATGCCACGACAAGCGTGGGAAGAACCAGTGAAGAAGAAAAAAGCGCCACCAATAGTGAACGACCTTTAAAGCGGGGCTGATGTGCCAGACTCCATGCCAATACCAATCCTACCATGATAGAAAAGAGTGTTGATAAAAAAGCCTGAAAGAGGGTGAACTTTAAAAGTCCCCAGATATAAGCATCAAACTGTGCCCCTTCCCCGCCATGACGTGATACAAACAGGGTAAAAAACAGTAAAGAGGCAAAACCAAAAAGCCCAAAAGAGATCACTACACCGGGTAAAACAGAGCTTTTCAACTTCATTTTTCCAGTGCTTCAAGCCATCTGTTGATCAATTTTTTTCGCATTTTTTCTACCCGCACACCATCTTGTAAAAAAACTTTTTGAGGCCGATGCAGCTTGGCAAACTCTGCAGGCAGGCAGTCACATTTGATCACAGGATATGCCCAGTTTGCCGTCGGGATAATCCTGGCAAATTCCCTGCCTGTCAAAAATTTTAAAAATGCTTTTGCCAATGCTTTGTGTGCAGAGGATTTTAACATCGCGGCCACTTCTATCTGGGCATAATGTCCCTCTTCAAAATCTGCAGATTGATAGTGAAACTTCTTCTCCTCTATCATATGATAAGCCACGGAAGTAGTATAAGAGAGTACCATATCAGCCTCACCCTTTAAAAAAAGTCCATACGCCTCAGACCAGCCTTTTGTGATGGTGAGGATGTGGGGAGAGAGCTTTTTCCAGTAGGCTGAAAATTGATCTTGATAGAGTATTTGCGTCCACAAAAGCAGCCCCAGTCCCGGTGTCGATGAGCGGGGATCTTCAATCACGATTTTAAAATCCTGCGGCATATTTGCCAACTCTTCAAATGAATGCGGCGGATTTTTAAGTTTATTGCTGTCATACACAAAAGCAAAGTAACTATAGTCAAAAGGAACAAAGATTTTATCATGATAGGGGGAGGGGAGTTGTAGATGCGTTAGATTGCTATCATGATAGGCAAACAGTCCCGTCTTTTTAGCAATTTCAGCTGTGGCAGTATCAAGACCCAGCAGGATGTCTGCTTTGGTTTTTTTCCCTTCTAGCTCTATTTTTCTAAGCGCACCAATAGAGCTGGACAACCCTACAAAATTGAGTGTACAGTTATGTTCTTTTTCAAAGATTTTTTTGATCTTGGGTGCCGGCCCCCAGTCAGCTGCAAAGGCATCGTAAGTATAGATGGTGAGGGTATTTTTTATATCTTTTTGAACCCTTTTACCCTGACATCCTGTCCAGCACAAAAAGAGCAACAGCAGCACTAATTTATGTATCATTTATTATCCAAACTTGATCTTTAATTCTCTGCCTTTCTGCACGGCGATAGCCTGTTTTTTCATCCTGTATTTTTCAAGGGATTCGTTCCAAAACTCTTCATAAGCCAGACGTTTAAAACCATTGTAAAAGATCAGAATCAGTTCATCTTCTTTGAGTAAAAAATCAGGATTTGCATCTTTTTTTTCATTGTCATCATCTTCCATATACGTCTCTACTACAAATACACCGCCATCTTTTAAAGCATGAAAGCAACGCGCTATCAAATCACGGTCTAAAAAGTTTGTCATAACAATCATATCATAGTGATTGTGCTGAGGTTCAAAGGTATCTAAATCTGCCTCTATCAGGGTGACAGAGTCATTCTTTTTTTGCGCCAGTGCTTCCAAAGCAGCTGTTGAGATATCGACAGCATCCACCAAAAAGCCCTGTTGGCTTAAAAAAAGCGCATGTCTTCCAGAACCACAGCCCAAATCCAATGCCTGCTTACCCTCACACTGATCATGATAGCGCTCCACAAACTTTGCAGGAGGACGTATATCTAACAAGTCGGGCTTATCATGATACTTTTTGTCCCACTTTTCTTTATCTTTGATTGCCATTTAATCTCCTATTTAATTGCATGTTCTGAACAAACCCACTTGTGAACGACTCTACAGCCGTTTTACGGCGCAGCCTTAGTGAATAAGTGGGTTTGTTCAGAACATGCAATTAGCATCTTGAAGAATCCGTAAAATATCGAATAGATGCAAAGCCAAAAGCCCCAGCTTCTTCTACCTCATCTATCTGTTCTTGCGTGATTATCCCACCCAATGCAATTATAGGGATATTATACCGTAAAACCATCTTTTTTAAATCTTCTATGCCCTTGGGTGCACCCTTGTTTGGTGTCTCAAAAATAGGTGAATAAGTGATATAGTCCACCTTCTTGCGTATCGCTTCTTCTATCTCCGCTTCACTGTGGCAGGATATGATGACTTTGAGCCCTCTTCTTTTGGCTTCGGGGACAAAGATATATTGGCAAGAGTTTAGATGCACACCATCAAAGCCTAACGCTTTGGCTAAGAGGTAGTGTTCACTTAAAAAGATGTTTTTTATGCCTTCTTTTTTGGCTTGGGCTAAAAAGAAAGCAGCGGCTTCTTTGTCTTGACCTTCTTTGTTACGGTAACAGACAAAATCTGCGTTTTGAAAACTATTATAATCGTAGTTTGGGTCGCTGATGAGATAGGTGATCATGATTCTACCAACATATTGACTATCAAGCTTATAACAGTATCTTTCTGTTTAGGATCACTTTTAGCTGTCATTAACGAAAGTGCTACTAGCGCATTATCATTTATTTTCACTTCTCCATCTGCTTTGTAAAGATGGTCATTTTTGGATAGAAAAAGGATAAATAAAAATGCCCCGATGCGTTTATTTCCATCGTTAAATGGATGATCCTTGATGACATAATAAAGCAAACTTGCTGCCTTCTCTTCTATGCTGGGTAAAAGGTCTTCACCTCCAAATGTTTGGTAGATATTCCGCACTATTCCATCAAACTCACCTGCTTTTTCCCTGCCAAAAAGTTCTGTCGCTTCACCCTTATCTATAAGTTTTGTTTTGAGTTGGGATATAGCACTTTTTGCCTCATCAAAATCCAAGATAAATCTCTCTTCTTTTGAGATAGTAAGATTTTCCAAAGAGTCTTCATCATATCCTTGAAGTAGTGACCAAGTACGAGAATAGTTCAGTATCACATCAAGCAAACCCTGGGCTTCTGAAAGTTCTAATTCACTAGTCGTAATAGTCTCTTTGAGTAGCAATATCGTCTTTTGCAGTTCTTGCAGACCTTTTTGTTGAAGTCTTTTTTGATTGGTCGTGTAGCCTTTGATGAGATGCTCTTTGAGGATTTTAGTAGCCCAAACTCTAAAACTTGTTGCTCTTTGAGAGTTTACACGATAACCAAGGGATATAATCATATCAAGATTGTAAAAGTCCACATCTCTTACAACTTCTCTATTCCCCTCTATTTGAACTGTTGCATTTTTTGCAACAGTTGCATTTTTATCAAGTTCCTTTTCTTTGTAAATATTTCTAATATGTCTAGAAATAACAGACTTATCCCTATCAAAAAGTAAGCATAGCTGCTTTTGACTAAGCCATACCGTATCTTCTTCTAGCGATACATCAAGCGTTATCTCTCCATTTGTATCCGTATAAATCATCACTTGGTTTGTTGCTTCACTTGTCATAAGTCCGAAATCCTAGGTTTAAGTTTATACTAACATTCTACCTAAACTTTAATCAAACTGATGCCAAAAAGGCGTCCCCACTGTAGGCGTTGAGGGAGATGCAAACTCTCTTTTTTGCATGGTACCTGCTTGAAAACCAAGCCGTCCAGCTGCTACTGCATACTTAAATGCCTCAGCCATCTTCACAGGATCCTGTGCCAATGCAATAGCAGAATTGAGAAGTATACCATCATACCCAAGCTCCATCGCCTGCACTGCATCAGAAGGTTTCCCAATCCCGGCATCAACGATAAGCTGAATGTCAGGATATTTTTCTCGGATAGCTTTGAGATTATTTGGATTCATCAAGCCCTGTCCTGAACCTATGGGAGAACCCCAGGGCATAAGGATTTTGCAACCAGCTTCTACCAGTTTTTTGGCTACTACCAGATCATCGGTCGTATAAGGAAACACTTCAAAGCCCTCTTTTATCAAAACTTCTGCGGCTTTTACTGTCTCAAATGGGTCAGGTTGCAGGTTGTACTGATCACCGATGACTTCGAGTTTTATCCAGTTGGTACCAAAAACTTCCCGTGCCATTTGTGCGGTAGTGATGGCTTCTTTGGCAGAGTGGCTTCCTGCGGTGTTTGGAAGTACTTCCAACCCCAATGCTTTGATGATATTCCAGAAACTTGCTCCTGCTTTGTCACCAGCATTTTGACGACGAAGAGAGACCGTGACTATCTGCGCACCTGAAACTTTTATGGACTCCTCCATATTGGCTGGAGAAGGGTAAAGTGCTGAACCTATCAATAGCCTGCTATTGAGTGTTTTTCCGCCTATTTCCCACATATCATCCTCCTACCATCGGTGCTAAAATCTCAATCTTATCACCTTCTTCCAATATACTATCATGATAGGCTTTGAGTGCAACAAATGTACCATTGACGGCAACAGCAAAACTATTTTCATCATACCCAAGTACCTTGATCATTCTTTCTATATTGATTCCCTCTTCTATCTCTTTCTTTTCACCATTGACAATAATTTCCATCATTGGTATATTCCTCCATGTAAAGCCTCTTCTACAACAGCTGGTGCCAAAAGATAGCCATGTCGATAAAGTCCATTGATACGCGTTAATTTTTCACCCTGCACAATAGCCGGCAGATTATCTTTAAGTGTGGGTCTGCAGTTGGTCATCGTTTTGATGATTCTGGCTTCTGCAAATCCACTGTGCATACTATAAACAGCAGATAAAAGTTCCAAAGATGAACGCACAGACATCGGACTTTTATCTTCACTCTCGATCTCTGTTGCCCCTATAATGTATCTATTGTTTGGCCGTGGAACGATGTAGATTTTGTATCGTGGATGCAGCATTCTTGTTGGCCTGCTGATATTGACTTCTGGCGCATCCAGCCAAAAGACTTCTCCTCTGACACCACGAAGATATTCAAAATCCTCCTGCGCCCCCAAGCCTCTGGCATCAAATACCCAGTCATAGTTTTCTTCCTTGTCATGATAACCAATCAAACCGTTGCTAACGCGATGAACTTTAGTATTTTGACGCCAAAAAACACGGTGATGAGACAGAAGATAACCAGCACTGGTTTGCATAAACCGCTGTGCATCGACCTGTCCCTCCTGTGGGATATAAAATGCCTGACTGTGCTGTTGTAAATCCGGTTCCAAATCCATAATACCCGCCTTATCCAAGAGTGTGATCGTGGATGCTTCTTTGACTTTGGATTTTAGCGTATTGATAAAATGATCCAGCTCTGACAAATCCTGAGGATGGGCTGTAATGATGCTTCCCTTAAATTGAAAAGCATCAGCGATACCAAGTTGTTCCAAAAGAGCTGGCCACAAGGCAACAGAACGTTGACCGGTTTCAAAAATAACCGATTCCGCTGTCTCCAGCTCTGCAAACGATGCCAGCATTCCTGCAGCAGTCATGCCTGCTGGCAGATCTCCATAAGCACTGTCTTCATCAAAGAGCGTAATCTCATGTCCCGTCTCTCTCACAAGATTGAGCGCCAAGACTCTTCCAACCAACCCCGCCCCCACAATAGCGATCTTCATGCTGGTTTCCTTACTGTTGTTTCATATCGATATATACTTCACTACCCATCTCTTTAAAGGTTTGAGACATTTCATCCATACCTTGTTTTTTCGCTTGTTCTACATCCATCTCCTGGGCATCCGCGTAGTCGCGTACTTCTTGAGAAATCTTCATAGAACAAAACTTCGGTCCACACATAGAACAAAAGTGTGCTACTTTTGCAGACTCAAGCGGTAGTTCTTCATCATGATACTCACGTGCACGTTCAGGATCAAGACCAATGTTAAACT
>JANTGR010000055.1 GCA_024762875.1 Sulfurospirillum sp. | reverse complement strand
AGGATAGGGATCTGTGCCAGGTTTTTATCTTTTTTGATGATTTTGATCGCTTCATAGCCGTTCATCACAGGCATCTTGATATCCATCAATACCAAATCAATCTGCTGCGCCAACAACTGTTCGATCGCATCCATACCGTTTTCTGCTTCAAAGAGTATGAAGTGATATGGCTTTAGGATCTCTTTTATGAGCTTTCGATTGTCTGGTGCATCATCTACTATCAGGATGGATGCTTTTTCAAATTGGATATTTTCTATTGTTTTTTCTGTTGACTGGATGCCGCTCTGGTTGTTGCTGATAGTGATATCTGGCAGTAAAACAGCGAACTTTGAACCTTGATCTACTGCACTTTCCAATGTAAGTGTACCATGCATCATCTCTGTCAGCTTCTTGCAGATAGCCAGTCCCAGGCCAGTGCCGCCATAGATCTTTAGATCTTGTTTGTTTTGTTGTTCAAAAGCATTAAAGATATTTTCCTGTTCTTCTTTGGGAATGCCAATTCCGCTGTCTTCTACAATCATCTGAATATCTATACGCTTTTTAGCTTTCTCTTCAGCCTGTTTTTTGATGATGAGTTTGATCCCGCCCTGATGGGTAAACTTGATTGCATTACCGATGAGATTTAATAGGATCTGTCGTATTCTGGTGCTGTCAAGCCATAGATATTTTGGCAGATCATCATCTATCTCAAGTGAGAACTGGAGGTCTTTTTGCACAAGTTTAACATCAAAGATTGTCTGCATTTCATGTGCTAATTCCCGCAGGTCAACATTTTCGGGAGAGAGTAGCAGTTTGCCGGCTTCTATTTTGGATAAATCAAGAATATCATTGATGATATCCAATAAAGTGTTGCCTCCTTTAAGGATAGAATCCACATAATCCTTTTGTACCGGGTTGGTGATTTGACTGGCTAAAAGCTCAGAAAAGCCTATGACTGCATTCATAGGCGTTCTAATCTCATGTGACATATTGGCCAAAAATTCACTTTTTGCTTTGTTGGCATTGTCAGCCTCTCTTTTCGCCTCTGCCAAATCTTCTTCTATCTGCAATCTCTCAGTCAGATCAAGTGCGATAGACAGCAGCGCTTCTTCTCGTTTGTAGAGGAATGGTAAAATAGAAATGAGCATAGAATGTATCGTGCCGTCTGGACGTTTGATTTTGACGATTGTGTCTTTGATGAAACCTTTGGTTTTCACTTCATAGAGGATACTATCCCGCTCTTTGGGATGGAGATAATAGTCCTGCATTTTATATTCTGCCAATCTGTCAGCTTGCAGAGCATAATCTTTGATTGTCTGAGGATTCACCATCAGTACATCTCCGTCATAATTTGAAACGATGATTTGCAGCGGGATATTGTCCAAAAGTGTACGCATTTGGGATTCACTCTCTGTCAGGGAAGTATTGAGCATCTGCATAGCATGTTCACTCTGTTTTCTTTTTTTGATTTCATTGGAAAGTCGTCTATGCCAGTAGAGTGATGCCAGTACAAAGAGTAGAAAAACAGTACTTAATTGATACACCAGTGTATAGTCTGTTTTTTGTGCAAATTCAACTTTGTGCCATTTACCGAGGATAGAAGCTATCTTTTTGTGATCAAGGCTATCCATGGTTTTTTGTATGATGTCAAAAAGCTGGGGTTTATTTTTGGTAACAAAAAGTGTCGGTTTCATCTCAACAGACGTTTTACCAACTATTTTGAGTGTGCTGTATCCTTTGGATGACAGCATAAAGCCGGCTGCCGGGATCGAAAGCAGTACAGCATCGTAGTTGTGATAAATGAGACCCTGCAGTGCATTTTGGACATTGTTTACTTCAATAAAGTGTATGGCAGGGTAATGTTTATAAAGTTGGCTGGTATAGCCATAACCTTTGATGATGGCAATTTTTTTATCTTTGATATCTTCCAGATCATTGACGAAGTCAAATTTTTGATCCATGATGATGATAACAGGTGTTTTAAAATAGGGTGTGATGGGTTTGTAATTTTTGGAAAGTATAGGGTCATCGATATCACCTGATATGATGTCCACTGCGTTGTTTTGCGCTTTTTGCAGTGTTTCACTCCAACTGTGTACCACCTGCGGCTTAAACGTCAGTGTCACAACTTGTTCAATCTCTTTGAGAAAGTCAGAAACGATGCCTATATAGTTTCCATTTTTATCAAACGCCTCAAATGGCAGCCAGTCAGGATCCCCGGTAAAGGTAGCCACAGGGTGATGGATCAGCCATACTTGTTCTTGTTTGGTCAGCTTGACAAGTCCTGTGGATGTGGTATAACTTTTATTTTGCAGTTTGGTCAATTCTTCTACCGGGATAAGCTGATAGACTTTGTTGATGATGGACTGAAGCTCTGGATGACGTTTACTGATACCGATAAAAATTTGTCCATATTTACCATACGCTTTTTTGACAATTTTGAGACCATATTTTTGTAAATCCGCTTTTTTAACAGAATACGAAATAGTCGCAGCAGGCTCATTTGTGCTAGATAGCTTTCGATAGATATCATCATCTGTTTTCAAATCGATAATGTTGATATTTTGTGCCAGATCCTTGATGAGTTGATGTGCGATAATCTTCTCTTTGAGATAGACTGTTTTATTGTTGAGATCCTGGAGAGAATGAATCGTTGTTTCATCTTTATTGACTATGAGATAATGCGGGATATAGTTATATACTTTGGTATAGAGAAATAATTTCTCTCTCTGTGAACTCCAGCTTAGATTGGCTATGCCGTCTATATACTCACCTTTGATCGCTTCATTATAACCTTCACGCCAGGCGTTGAATTTGACAGGAATGATGTGCAGGTTTCCATATTTGTTCAAGAGTTTTATCAAGTCTGTATGGATATTGTTGTTTTGGCTGTCGCTCTCCCAGAAGTCCATCACAGCAATTTTGATGGCGGGATGATCTTTTAGCCAGGCTTTCTCATCTGCGGATAATGATAACTGGTGTGTACTATCATGATAGTAAAAATCATCCTCTATATCAGCATGATTAACCATACTCTCCTGTTGGTATAATTTGGCAGTTTTGAGATAATTTTGTTTATCAAAATACCCCAATGGAGTAAGCGTCGGCATGATCATCTCATAGATACCTTTGGCCGAATACAAAAGTGCATCTCTACTCTGGGTTGGGGTATATTTTTTAAGCATCAGGTCAATCATCTCATCTTGATGGCTGAGTGCATAGTGCCACCCTTTTAACGTGGCTTTTATCATTTTTGCAACTCTGTCTGGATGCTCTTTCAACTCTTTTTTGCTCGTAAAAAAATTATCTCCATAAAGATCGATACCGTAACTTTTTGGATCTATGATATTAAATGCAATGCCTCTTTTTTGGAGGGTATAGGGTTCATTTATCGAATAGGCAGAAGAGACATCCACTTTTTTATCAATAAAATCCTGCAGGGAAGTGAAATTGGAAATATCTATTTTTCTCAAATCACCACTGGCCCGATGCAGTAGTGCCGTCAGCGGTGCATCGTCTCCTTTTTTTTGATTATACATCACTTTTTTACCAATCATATCTGCGGGTGTTGTGATATTTGAATCTTTCAGACTGAGAAAAATCAATGGAGAATGTTGATAGATTTGTGCAAGCAGGACTACAGGGTTGTTGTTGAGATAGCGGATTACCAAAGAGGCATCACTCACACCATATTGTGATCTGCCATCGATGACTTCGTCTATATAGTCATCATCAAAAGAGAGTTCTTTGAGGGTGACATCCAATCCTTCGTCTTTGTAAAATCCTTTCTCTAAAGCAGCATAATAACCGATGAATTGATAAGCGTGTTTCCATTTGAATTGTATAGAGACTTTTTGAGTGGTATCAAGCGCCAGGAGTGTTTGGTGAAAAAGAGAGAGATAGAATAAAACCAGAAAAATATTTTTCACATTGACTACTTAATAAATGAATGATAAATTATAGTATATTTTTAATTAAATATTAAAGATACTGGATAATTGTGTGACATCATCGAGTATAAAATCGGGTTTTATATTTTTGTGTAAATCATCAGGATGGAATTTACCTGTTTTAACCAGGGCAGCTTTCAATCCTGCATCTTGTGCACCTTTGATGTCAGATTCGATATCATCACCGATCATAAGTATCTCATCAGGCAAGAGCTGCATAGAGTCAGCAACGAGATGAAAAAATGCTTGACTGGGTTTTCCAATAATTGTAGCTTCACAGTTGGCTGCATACTCCAAAGCAGCAATAAATCCACCGGCATCCATCGAGCGTGATCCATCACTGTCTAAAAAATACCTGTTTTTAGCAGCGGCTATGAGTCCGGCTCCCTGCTCAAGTGCTCGAAATGCACCATTTAAATGGGTATAATCAAAATTAAGATGGGCATCACCAACGACTACAAAATCAGCCTGGTTGCTATGAAATTCACTAAAATATGCTTTGGCTTCATCTGTTAAAATGGTGTATGCTTTTGCCTGATGTCTGGAAAGAAATGCTTTGGTTGCATCCAAAGCAGTAAATAATTCATCTGGTTGTAGTGAAAACTGCATCGTCTCAAGTTTGTGCAAGATAGTGGCTGGGGTCCGTCTGGTTGTGTTGGTGATAAAACGCATTGGAAAATAGTTTCGCAAGGTATTGAGTGTTTCATTTGCCCCTTGGATAGGAACATCTCCTACATACAAAACACCACCGATATCAAACATCAAACCTTTTATCTTTTGCATAGAACTCCCTTACTATAAACAGCTAAGAAGGTTTTGGTGGAACAGAGAGGGATCGAACCCTTGTCCAAAAACTTCTTTAAAACACCATGATACAATATTTCTTGCGTTCACATTTTTTTCTATGTGTCACAGGTGAGTGTTAATTTATTTGTGAGTTTATGTTAGCATGAATATTATTAGATTTCTACGAAGAGTAGGGATAAAATACAACTATACTTACTTTTTATGAAAAAAGATAGTGTTATTGTCTAAAATAATATTCTACTTGTATATTAGGAAAGAGAATGTTAAAAAGTAAAAAAGTAAAGGCTATTGACGCCCCTACTTTTAACATGAATATTATTATAGTAGAGAAATTTGACAAAAATATCTAAATAACCTATAATATAGGTTATTAAAACTATATTATAGGTATATGGGAGCAGTATCATGTTAGAAGAATTGTTTGGTTCAAAAAATAGAGAACGTGTTTTACAGTTTATTCTTGCAAATAAAGAAGGGTACGCAAAAGAGATATCAGACTTTTATGGAAGTAGCTTAGATCCGATTCAAAAGCAGTTAGATAGACTGGAGATAGCAGGTATACTTGTGAGTAAAAAAGTAGGGAGAACAAGACTTTTTATGTTTAACCCTCGCTATGCATTTTTAGAAGAGTTAAAAGCACTCTTGCAAAAGGCATTTGAATTTTATCCACCAGAAGAGATTGAACGGTTGAGCATGGTACGTAAAAGACCTAGACGTAAAGGTAAACCCCTATGAAAAGTATCAAAGAGATGTCTATGCATGAACTGGGTGCTTATGTCTGTAGTGCTTTAGAGAAAGAAGGCATAAAAACAGTACTTTCGGGAGGTTCTTGTGTTGAAATCTATAGTGATGGAAAATATACTACAGATGATATTGATCTTATTGATAGATACAATGCCGGACATAAACAGATAAAAAGAGTGATGCTCTCACTTGGATTTCAAGAATACAATCGCTATTTTACACATGATGATACAAAATGGTTTATAGAGTTTCCTAAAGACCCATTGGGCATAGGAAATGCACCTGTGAAAGAGATAGCTTCGCAGGAAAATGATACGGGAATATTAAGGCTGTTGACACCTACAGATTGTATCAAAGATAGGTTGGCGGCATATTATTATTGGGATGATTTACAGAGTTTAGAACAAGCAGTTTGGGTAGCCAATAAGAATAAATATAATTTAGATGCTATCAAAGAGTGGTCTATAGCTGAAGGAGAGTTGGAATCGTTTCAGATTTTTATGAATAAACTTTAAAATATTAGACTTTTGTAATTTTTTCAGAAAAAATGATATATTTTACTGAAAAAATAAAGAAGTAAATCTATTTCAACCTATCTATAAAAAGTACTTTCAAGGATATATTGATACGATAGAGAGTATAGCATTTCTATGGTAGAGATACATCAGATTTATCCTTTGTGTCACACCCATATGGCACAATGTGAATACAAAAAATATGAAGTGCCTAAATAATAGGCGTTTATAAAGCATTTGGTGGAACAGAGGGGGATCGAACCCCTGTCCAAAAATAAGTTCCTATTCCGATATCTACATGCTTAGTAGCGATGTTAAAATTTCAGTAAAGCAAAAACCCATCGCCCACCAGCTAGCTCTACCTAAGTTCTCATTCTCGACGATATATTCGAACGGATACATCGTTAAAGTAACTTTTGTTTTATATGAAGCTATGTCAACCCCAAGTCACCAGGAGCGACTGACATAACTGACCGGACGTGTGTCTCTTACGCCGCTAATGCGTGCGCAGGTCTATAGTTTGTATTGTTTGCGTTTAAATTAACGTGGTAGTTTTAAGTCTACCAAAGACTACATGCAATCGGAACCAACCTACTCCTGTCGAAAGCCAAGTCTGTCCCATAGGCTGCATTATAGCATATTTTGGAAAATGTGTCAAAGTTTACACTTCACAGAGTTCTTTTTCTTTCAGATTTTCGATCACATCTTTTAGTACGGTTTCTGATATGTTATGTGGTACTTGACAGGTGCCCGCTGCCATATGTCCACCACCTTCGTAGTTTAGCATCAATTCCCCGATATTGGCGGATGAGCTTCTATTGACGATAGATTTACCTACAGCAAGTACTGTGTTTTGTTTTTGAAAACCCCAGATCATGTGTATGGAAACATTACACTGTGGATAGAGTGCATAAATCATAAAACGGTTGCCAGGATAAATGATCTCTTCATTTCTTAGATCAAGGACGACGACATTGTCATGAACCCTGGAGCAGTGTTTGAGTTGGTTGATAAATTCTGATTTATAAAGATTGTAGAGCTCAACACGTTCTTTGACATCGGGGATTTGCATGATCTCTTCGATAGTATGGTCTTTGCAGGCATCGATGAGATCCATCATGAGGTTGTAGTTGGATATCCTAAAGTTTCTAAATCTCCCAAGCCCGGTACGGGAATCCATCAAAAAGCTGAGCATCTCCCATCCTTGGGGATCTAAGATATCCATCTTGGTAAACATCGCAGCATCTGCTTTGTTGGCTGCATTCATTATGTCATTGAATTTTTCTGGAAAGACATTTTCTCCACCATAATACTGATAGACTACTTCAGCCGCAGAAGGTGCATCTGGCAAGATGATATGATTTTTTTGAATCTCTTTGTTTCTGACTGTTTCGCTGAGGTGATGGTCAAATGCCATGCCTACACCTTTCACATAAGGAAGGTTGGTTGTCATATCATTTTTTCCGATTTCGATGATGCCGTCTTGCATATCTTTTGGGTGCACAAACTTGATATCATCTATCAGATCCAAATGTTTTAAAAGTACGGCACATACCAAACCATCCATATCACTTCTAGTAACCAGTCTATATCTTTTCATCTTCATCCTTTAGTTGTTGTGTTAGGATAAGTATCGGCAGACAGGACAAGTAAGGTTAAAAAAAGCGTCAAAAAGATAGAAAAATTTTATTTTATTGAAGAAAAGTAACAACCTTAACTATTGATCTCTTCTTTGATGATGCGGGCAAGGTCTTGCATCTTTTGTAATTTTTCATCATAGGTGAAGTTATCATCCAGCATGATAGAGACAAAGGCACTTCCTACGATGACGCCATCTACATCTTTGGCTTTGGATTTGGCTGTTTTTTCATTGACGCCAAATCCTATGTAGATAGGGGTGTCACTCGCTTCTCTTGTATGACGAATCACCTGGGAAAGGTCTTCACTTTTGCCACTGCCTGTGATACCGGCATAGGCGACAAGATAGATAAATTTTTGTGCATCCTTGACGATGGTAGCGATGCGCTCTTTGGAGTCTGTGGGAGCAACAAAAGAGATGAGTGCCAATCCCTTCTCTTTACACTTATCATGATAGATTCCGCTCTCTTCATAGGGTAAGTCAGGTATAATGAAGCCATTGACACCCAGCTTCACAGCATCGGCGATGGTATTGTCAAAACCCCGATGATAAAATGGATTGAAATATCCCATCCATAAAGTATCTATCTCTTTTGCTATGGTTTGTGAAACTTCAAATAAATCTTGCATTTTAAAACCATTTTGCAGAGATTGGAGATTGGCTTTTTCTATCACGGGGCCGTCTGCTACCGGATCAGAAAAAGGAACACCCAGTTCAAGTGTGTCAACACCGGCTTCTTTCAGCGCCAATGCAGCATCTTCGGTGAAGTGGATGTCAGGAAATCCGGTGGTGATGTAAGCTACAAGTTTTTTCAATACTACTCCAGTGTTTATCATGATAATTATTGGGGATTATAGCAAGTTTTATTTCAAATTGACATAAAATTGGTTTTATAGAATTTTTTTGATAAAATCATATAAAATAGTGACATATAGGGAATTTTATGAGTATTCATACTGAAAAAATAGCAAAAAAAGTGACGGTGGACACCATCAGAAAAATGAAGGGCAAAGAACCTATTACCATGGTGACAGCGTATGATGCACTCTTTGCAAAACTCTTTGATGGCAGTGTCGAGATGATACTGGTAGGCGACAGCCTCAACATGAGCTTTTCCGGGAAACCTGATACGCTTTCGGCCAATATGGAGTTGATGATTTATCATACAAAAGCGGTTTGTATGGGTGCAAAACTGCCTTTAATCGTACTGGATATGCCATTTGGCTCTTACACTTCAAAGCAGTTGGCAATCAAAAATTCTATCAGAGCATATCGTGAGACAGATGCACAGGCTGTCAAGATAGAAGGTGGTGCCGAGCGAGCAGAGATCATCAAAACATTGACCGATTCATCTGTAGCTGTGATGGGGCATATAGGACTGATGCCGCAGTTTGTCCGCAGTGAAGGCGGCTATAAGGTGCGGGGCAAAGATGCCCAAGATGTTGAAAAACTGATAGCTGATGCCAAAGCGATTGAAGCTGCCGGTGCCTTTGCCATCGTCGTAGAAGGGGTCAAAGCAGAGGCAGCAAAAGCCATTACAGATGCAGTCTCTATTCCTACGATTGGTATAGGTGCGGGTGCTGATACGGATGGACAGGTACTGGTCTGGAGTGATATGTTTGGTTTTTTTGAAGATTTCAAACCAAAATTTGTGAAGCGCTATCTTGAAGGTGGAAAACTGATAAGAGATGCGCTAGGTGACTTTGTGGATGACGTGAAAAGTCGCAAATTCCCTAGTGATGAGTTTACGTACTGATGGATGCTATCATGATACACTCTCAAAAGGCGATAATTTACTATAGAGACCATCTTTCTCGACAAGTGTCGAAGCTTCAGTGCGAGGAATTTCAAGGGAGCTTTGCTCTCTTGAAAGGAGACCATTAAATGGAGCGTATTGTAGAAGTAGAAAAAATTGCTTTTGATATAGATGATGAAGTGACACTGCGTCCTTCAACCTGGGATGAGTATATCGGTCAGGAAAAAATCAAAAAAAATCTGCAGGTCTTTATCAAAGCGGCACAAAAAAGAGGTGAAAGCCTGGATCATGTTCTTTTTTTCGGGCCTCCAGGACTGGGAAAAACAACGCTGGCAAATATCATCGCCACACAGATGCATGCCAATATCAAAACAACCGCAGCACCGATGATAGAAAAAAGTGGCGATTTAGCGGCAATTTTGACCAATCTTGAAGAAGGTGATATTCTTTTTATTGATGAAATTCACAGACTTTCACCGGCAATTGAAGAGATACTGTACCCTGCAATGGAAGATTTTCGTCTCGATATCATCATTGGAAGTGGTCCCGCAGCGCAGACTATCAAACTGGATTTGCCGCGTTTTACACTGATCGGTGCGACCACAAGAGCAGGGATGATTTCAGCGCCTTTACGAGATCGTTTTGGTATGCATTTTCGCTTGCAGTTTTACAATCATGATGAATTGGCTCAGATCATCCGGGCAGCATCTACAAAACTCTCTTTGGTCTGTCACAAAGATGCATCTATAGAGACATCAAGAAGAAGCAGGGGAACGCCGAGGATTGCACTCAGACTGTTAAAGCGTATAAGGGACTATGCGCAGGTAGAAGATGAAGCAGAGATTTTTTTGCATCGGGCACAGTATGCGCTGGATGAACTGGGTGTGGATGAACAGGGTTTTGATGAGATGGATATCCGTTTTTTGGAATTGTTGATTGCTGCAAAAGGACGTCCGATGGGACTGGGAACAATCGCTGCAACACTGAGTGAAGATGAGGGAACGATAGAAGATGTCATCGAACCCTATCTTATAGCCAATGGATATATAGAAAAAACAGCCAGAGGAAGAGTGGCTACGCCAAAATGCTATGAGCATTTTAGACTGACACCACCAGAACAAAAACCCAATCTATTTGACGAGGGACTATCATGATAGATGCAGTGCGAGGAATTTCTAAGGAGCTTTGCTGGAAGAGTAGAGATATTCTCACCAAAGGTGAAGCTTCAGTGCGAGGAATTTCTAAGGAGCTTTGCTGGAAGAGTAGAGATATTCTCACCAAAGGTGAAGCTTCAGTGCGAGGAATTTCTAAGGAGCTTTGCTTCTTAGAAAGGAGACATTAGATATGAACAGAAAGTATTTTCTATTAGGCTTGTTTCTGCTAGTACTGTACGGTGTATGGTATCTTTATCGACCTTATTTACTGCCGATTTTTATTGCTTCGCTGTTGGCACTGGCGACGAGTAATTTCAATATCTTTTTTGCAAAATATATCCGCTTTAAAACACTGCGGGCATTCGTGATGACTTTGATGCTGGGACTATTGTTTTTCGCTCCGATTGTCTATGCCATGAATGCATCAACAGCCATTGTAAACAATTTTGATCCGACAGTAGTAGATAAAATTGTTGGATTGAAAAACAGTTTTGTATTACCTGATTATTTAGGCTTTTCAAAGCCTTACATCAAAGACTTTCTAGACTCTTTAAACTCACAGGATATCACGAAAAATATCGTCCATTTTGCTTCAACTATTCTGCAAAAAAGTGCCGGATTTTTTAAAGATATGTTTTTGATTTTAGTGTTTTATTTTTTTGTCAACCTCTATAGTAAAGAGTTGGTTAAATTTCTAAAAGGATCTCTCCCTTTTGATAAAAATTCAACCTTTTTTGTCGAGATTTCCAATGTCATGAGTGTGGTATTTTATTCGACACTTATCACAGCAATTTTGGAAGGTGCACTTTTTGCTGTTTTGGTGATGTTTTATGGCTATGATGGTCTTTTATTTGGTATTTTGTATGGATTTGCTTCTTTGGTGCCTGTGATAGGAGGGCTGCTTATGTGGTTGCCTCTGTCATTGTATGAGTATGCGAGTGGACATACTGCGACAGCGATTGCGATAGCTCTTTATTCTATTATCATGATATCTATCATCGCAGATACCTTTATTAAGCCTTTGATTATCAAATATGTACATAGCAATATGATCAAAAATCAAACCAAGATCAATGAAATCGTAGTCTTTTTCTCCATCATTGCAGGATTGACAACGTACGGTTTTTGGGGGATGATTTTAGGCCCGGCAATCACAACCTTTTTTATCTCGCTGCTGCGGATCTATCAGGTAGTATTGGATGAAGAAAAAACAAAAAATGTTTAAATTTCTTTGGGCATTTTTTATCATGATATCCCCTGTCATGATAGATGCTTCTGTAAGGTTTTCGGTCTCAAATGAGCGTATTGCCAATGCCCAAACCATGCTCTTTAAAATCAATACAAACCAGGTCAGTGCAAAAATAACCAAAGCCTATGTCGCTTATTTGGGGAGACGGTATCCTTTTTTTCATGCACCGGGTAAAAGCAGAGAGGATTATTATGCGCTTGTACCGACAAAATACTATCAAAAGCCCAAAAAGACCAATGCTGTTATAGTGTATATAGACAAAAAGAGCAAACATTATATATCGGTACCTATCATGATAGAAAAAGGCAAGTACAAAAGTGAAAAACTGCATGTCAAACCCAGTCGTGCCAAGATCAGTAAAAAATCACGGATTCGTATTCAAAAAGAAGCGAGAGAAGCCAGAAAGATTTACAACACATTTACACAAAAATTATATTTCACTGCACCCTTTGTCAGACCTTTAGAGAGTAAGATTACATCCGCTTTCGGTACCAAAAGAGTTTTTAACGGTATATTGAAAAGTTATCATTCCGGGACAGACTTCAGGGCAAAAACAGGCACTGAGATCACAGCAGCAAACAGAGGCAGAGTTGTGTTGGTCAAGAAGCGTTTTTTTGCTGGCAATTCTGTCATCATCGATCACGGAGAAGGTATTTATACGGGTTATTATCATCTGAGTGCATTTAAGGTACATGTGGGCGATATGGTTGAGCAGGGAGAGGTGATCGGTTTGGCTGGTGCAACAGGGCGGGTTACAGGCCCGCATCTGCATTTTGCAGTCCATGTCAGTGGAACAGGTGTCGATCCTATGCAGTTTTTGGAAACAGTCAATCAGCTTTTTTGAGATTGACCTCTTTTTTGCCAAAATATTTGAGGAAAAAATAGAGCCCTGTGCCAAAGACTATCATGATCAGAGAAAACTCCTGGCCTTTTGTCATCCAGTCACCATAGATATATCCGATTTGAACATCGGGAGCTCTAAACATTTCAGCCGAAAATCTGGCGACACCGTACAAGATCAGATAAATAGCAATAAGCTGTCCGTGAAAAGTTTTTCTTTTTCTGATTGCATACATGATGATAAAAACCACCAATCCTTCCAAGAATGCTTCATAAAGCTGTGAAGGGTGACGCAGTACACCATGTACATAGATACCAATGCTGCTGGTTGTTTCCCGACCGACAAGTTCCTGGTTCAGGAAGTTTCCAATACGACCAAATATATAACCGGCAGGGATAGCAATAGCTGCGATATCAAGCATAAACCACTGATTGATTTTATGGCGGTATGAAAAGAGGGTGGATGCAATAAAAAATCCAATAACAGCACCATGAAAACTCATCCCGCTAATCCCTACAAAATGACCGTCTCTCATAGG
>JANTGR010000054.1 GCA_024762875.1 Sulfurospirillum sp. | reverse complement strand
GGACTTTTTTAAAATTGATCCTTATTATGTGGTCAAAGCTGTGGCTAAATTGGCTATCTATGAAGATAGAGAAGAGGTGGTACTCTTTTTTGTGCGGGGGTGTGATGAACTGCAGGAGACAAAAGCACAAAATAGCTGTGGCGCTCTGGAGTTGGAAGATGCCTCTGATGCCATGCTGGATAAAGCAGGTTTGGTTGCTGGATTTATAGGACCACAAGAACAGAATGTGCCTTGTTATGTGGATGTGGGACTGAAAGATGCAAGTACACTGATCTGCGGGGCGAATGAAAAAGATTATCATATGATTGATTACAGCTTTGTCAATACATCGTTTGATTTTGTAGATTTGGCAACAGTAAAGGCTGGAGACAGTTGTATATCCTGTGGCAGTTTGTTGGAAATAACCAAAGGGATTGAAGTAGGACATATCTTTCAGCTAGGTACAACATACTCAGAAGCTTTGGGAGCAACATTCTTAGATAGAGATGGTAAAGCGAAGCCTTTTATCATGGGTACTTACGGCATGGGTGTGAGTCGTCTGGTTGCTGTCATGATAGAACAACATCATGATGAAAAAGGTTGTATCTGGAGTGAGCAGACAACACCATTTAAAGTTGAAATCATCATTTCAAGTATGAAAGATGAGGCGCAGGTTGCTTTTGCGACAGAGCTATATACACAGTTGCAGGCGGAGCAGATTGCTGTATTATTAGATGATCGAAATGAACGTTTTGGTTTTAAAATGGGTGATTTTGAACTTTTAGGCTTTCCTTATGCTGTTATCGTAGGTAAAGGTTTAAAAGAGGGCGAGGTACAGTTGGTAAATCGACAGACTCTGGAAAAAGAGACTATTGATAAAAATGCAATCCTTGAGAAGATCAAAGGTCTATAGTTGATATATTTTATCCTTTATCTTTTTATTGAAGTCATGGTAACAACACAATTTGCAAGTATGCTGGGCGGGTTGCTGACTTTTTTTGAGATTATCATCACTGCGGGAACCGGTTTATTCTTATTAATGAACTTTCGTTATACTGTAGGACAAAGTATGAATATGCTGATTAGCGGACAGATGAGTGTGGAAGAGTTTCAAAAATTGAGTCTGTTTACGCTTCTTGGTGCTGTACTTTTGATTATTCCCGGTTTTTTTAGTGATATACTTGGGCTATTGCTGCAATTTAGTTTCATAGGCACGTTTATTGCTAAAAAAATCTTTAAATTTAAAAATAAAACTTATACAAGAAAGGATAATGACGATGCAATTGATGTTGAAGTTATTGATGTTGACACTATTAAGTAGTGGCGTACTGTTTGCTAAATCAGCAAATAATCATGAGGAGAAAGTGGCAAAAGATATTGTTGCTTATGTGAAGAGAGCCATCAATGTCAATCCCAATTTTAAATTGATGGAAATTCGCGTGAGTGATCACAAACCAATCGCCAAATTACCAGGCTGGGATGTCTATTTTCTTGATATAGACCTGGAAGTGGGGAAAAAGAAAAAGCAGATAACAACAGTCCATGATAAAATTTTTTCAAATGGAGAATTTATTGTTAAAGATTTTGTCAATATGGCAAATAAATCTTCACTGAAAGATAAAATTGCACCGGATATGGATGCAAGTTTTTATAAAAAAGAGAACTTACTTTACGGGGATGCTGATGCTCCCAATAAAATAGTTGCTTTTTCGGATCCAATTTGTCCATTTTGTCAAAACTATATGCCAAAACTACTCAAAGCGGCAAAAGAAAATCCAAAAAAAATAGCACTTTATTATTATCATTTTCCTTTAACGATGCTGCATAAAGAAGCACCAACAGTGATCAAAGCAATTTTAGTGGCGGAAAAACAAGGTGTAAAAGATGTGGTGGAGAAAGTGTATGCTGCCAAGTTTGAATTAAATACGTCTGACGAAAAGAAAATTCTCAAAGCATTTAATAAAGCAATTGGAACACATATCACAGAAAAAGATATTGCAGACCAAAAGATTCTGACACATTACAGTGATGATATCGAAGCTGCCGGCAAAATGATGGTGGGTGGTACACCAACAATTTATGTCAATGGTAAAAAAGATTTTTCAAGAAACAAATATAAAGAGATGATCAAAAAGTGAAAAAATTAATCATAGCAACCCGAAAAAGCAAGTTGGCATTGTGGCAGTCTGAACATATTAAAGCCAGGCTGGAAGAAGCATATCCAGGTATGGAAGTAGAACTTTTAGAGATGTCAACCAAAGGTGATAAAATTTTGGATACACCTTTGGCCAAAATTGGCGGGAAAGGGCTGTTTACCAAAGAGCTTGAGGATGCTATGTTGGAAGGAAAAGCGCATATTGCCGTACACAGTCTGAAAGATGTACCAATGGAATTTCCACAAGGATTGGTCTTGGGTGCCATTACCAAGCGGGAAGATGTTCGGGATGCGCTATTGAGTGAACAGTATGAGAGTATTGAGGCATTGCCTCAAAATGCAGTGGTAGGAACAACGAGTTTACGAAGAAGAATGCAGATTTTATTATTAAGACCGGATCTTACTATAAAAAATCTACGGGGGAATGTCAATACCAGAATAAGAAAACTGAAAGAGGGTGAATTTGATGCGATTATACTTGCCTCAGCAGGGATCAATAGACTGGGACTGCAAAATGAAGTCAAGTATGCAACACCCATAGATGTTACGGACATGATCCCGGCTATGGGTCAGGCAGCACTGGGCATTGAAACAATAGATGATTCGAAGATATTAGAAATCATTTCTGTACTGAATGATGAAAATGCTTTGATTGAAACAACCGTAGAGAGGGATTTTGTAACAATCTTGGAAGGCGGTTGTCAAGTGCCTATAGGCGTGAATGCTAAATTTGATGGTGAGACGATCACGGCAAGATGCTGTATTGGTATGCCTGATGGGACAGATATGATTAAAGAGAAAAAATACTGCAGCAAGAGTGCTTATCAGCAAATGGGCAAGGAGTTGGCAGATATCATGATAGAGTCTGGTGCGGTCAAATTACTCAAGCGTGCAGAAGAAATGGCACTCAATGAGGTATTGTAAGTTAGAATTTTAATTAGGTATTAACAAAAATTATAATACCCTGTCCAATAAAACTTTTATTGGACATATTGATGAAAAATGCTATAGAATTATTGGAAAAAAATAATCTACTACGTGTAATTGACGCCGAAGTGGATATTGACTTGGAAATTCCCCACATCGCTTACATTGAAGTAAAAAAGCGAGACTCACGTGCTTTGCTTTTTACCCATCCTGTTTCAAAAAGACTGAATAAAAAATTTACTACACCGGTATTGATGAATGTTTTTGGTTCACATAAAGCAACGGAACTTTTTTTAGGTAAAAAAGCAGATGACATTGCAGCAGAGATTGAGGAATTGCTGCATCTAAAACCACCATTGAGTATCGGTGAAAAATTTAGTATGCTTTCGCAACTTTTTGCACTTAAAAATGTTTTTCCAAAAAGATTAAAAGGTAAGGGCGCCTGCCAGGAAGTCGTGCATGCTGATGGTGCCAATCTGTATGAATTGCCCATTTTAACAACATGGAGTCAGGATGGCGGTCCATTTATCACGATGGGGCAGGTTTACACGCAGTCTTTGGATGGAGAGCGTAAAAATCTTGGGATGTACCGATTGCAGGTTTATAGTGATAAACGCCTGGGAATGCATTGGCAAATTCATAAAGATAGTGCAAACTTCCTGCATGAATACAAAAAAGCCGGTAAAAAGATGCCGGTGTCGATCGCTATAGGAGGGGATCCTCTGTATACCTGGGCAGCTACAGCACCATTGCCGCATGGCGTTTTTGAACTGTTAATGTATGGATTTATCAAAGGAAAGAGTGCCCGTGTTGTAAAATCTATGACAAATGAACTGTATATACCTGAAGATGCTGATTTTGTCATAGAAGGATTTGTTGATCCAGATGCAGTAGAGATAGAGGGACCTTTTGGTGATCATACGGGGTATTATACGCTTGAAGAAGAGTATCCGGTTTTGGATGTGACGTGTATCAGTCATAAAAAGGAACCGGTATATTTGGCAACGGTAGTGGGTAAACCGCCGTTGGAAGACAAATATATGGGCTGGGCAACAGAACGTATATTTTTACCACTTTTAAAAACGACAGCACCAGATTTGATTGATTATGTGATGCCTGAAAATGGTGTTTTTCATAACCTTATCATCGCTAAGATGCGAACATTGTATCCTGGACATGCCAAGCAGTTCATGCATGCTTTTTGGGGTGTTGGACAGATGAGCTTTGTTAAACATGCAATTTTTGTCAATGAAGATGCCCCAGACCTGGAAGATTATGAAGCATTGAGTGATTATATACTCGATCGTATCAAAATTGAAAATATTTTAATCAGTGAAGGTGTATGTGATGCCCTGGATCATGCTTCTGATAATTTTGCCTATGGTGGGAAATTGGGTGTGGACTGTACGGCTGACAATGTGAATTTTCCTAAAAAAGAGATTATCTCAGATGATGATTTATTTATCATGATAACGCAGCTGGAACCTAGTGTAAAAAAAATAAAACAATATAAAACCTATACCAAAACACCAGTGTGTATTGTTGGGATTGAGAAAAAAGAAAAAATACAGACAATTTTTGAGAAACTCTCTGCCATAAAAGCACATACCAAGCTGGTTATTTTTGTAGATGCTGCCAAAAATGATGTGGAGAATCCCTATATGTTGTTATGGCGTATCGTCAATAATATTGATGCCTCACGGGACATAGTCTTGGAAAAGGAGTTTATCATGATAGATGCTACCAATAAAGGAGCGATTGAGAATTTTCCGCGCAGATGGCCCGATGACACAGATTGTGATCCTTTGGTAATCGAACATTTACGTCAATGTGGCCTCCTGGATGTGGATGATCTCTTTTTAAATAAATTTTATATTTAGAAATTATGTAAAGTTAACTTAAGGTAAATAACAATAAAATATTTCAAATTTGAGTTGATAAGTAAAAATTATTGATAAAATGATTAAAATTTAAGGAGAGTGAATGAATAAGTTTTTGACTACCTGTGCTGCGGTTGTAGCGCTTAGTACTGCTGGTTTTGCTGAAGATTACAGTTCCAATGTGAATGTATATGGCGGTTATAATTTTGCTGATACAGATTGTGTCATAGATGATGCCCCGGTTGCAGGTATTAATTTGCATACATTTTTTAACAAAAATGTAGGAATGAGAGTGGGGTATGAAAGAGTAATTGATGCTGATTTAAACAATGGTGCAGTTGCTGGCGTTGACAAAACCTCGACCAGTGTAAATAGATTTTCACTGAATGGTGTATTAAAGAAAGCAACACCATGGCATAAAATCACACCATATATCCTGGCTGGTGGTGGATATGAAAATTATGAAGATGTCATTACCGGTGCAAATAAAACTTCAACCTGTTCAGGTCAATGGTTTTTGGATGCAGGTATAGGTGCTGCTGTTGCATTGACAGAGCGTTTAAGTCTTAATCCTGAAGTAAGAGCTTTAAGAAAAGACAAATGTGAGACGATAGATATCGTGCCATCACTTGGACTGGCTTATGCCTTTGGTGCAGCTGCCACTAAAACCCGTATTGTAGAAAAAGTAGTAGTCAAGGAAGTACCGGTAGAAAAAATAGTGACAATTGCTGCTCCAGCTGTAGCAGTTTGTCCAGTTCCTACAAACTATACTGACAGATGTGATAATACTTATTATGTGCAGGTAGCTTCTGAATTGAAATGTGCAGATTGTGACCAATCCATCAAAAATATGGGATTGATCAATAAACTGGATGCCAATGGGTATAAACATAGAGATTTTGTATCGACAAATGATAGCGGTACGCAGGTAAATAGACTGCTTGTAGGTCCATACCGATGTAAAAAAGATGCATTTAAAGCATTGTGTGAAATCAAAAAAACAATTAAATGTGATGCATTTGTCTATAGTACTAGAAAATAGTATTACACTTTTCCAGACAGTCCTAGGGCTGTCTGGGTAACTTCCTAATTATCTATTGTATGGATGAAATCTTTATAAATCTGTTCTAATTCTTTATCTTTTTCTACCACGATACTTTCATGATGGTTAAGCAGTGCATCCTCTAAAACTGTTAATCTTTTGGATAAATATAAAAAGAGCTGTTTGTTGATATCAGGAATCTTGTTGTGAGAGAGTTGGGATTTATCTTTCCCTTTATTAATGACACGGGCTGGTATACCAACAGCAGTACAATCTTCAGGTACAGATTTGACCACAACAGAATTGGCACCAACTCTGGCATTTTCTCCGATCGTGATATTTCCAAGTACCTTGGCACCTCCGCCAATGACAGCTCCTTTTTTGATTGTTGGATGTCTTTTAACACCTTTATCCAGACTGACACCTCCTAGTGTGACACCTTGATAGATCAAAACTTCATCTTCTATGATCGCTGTTTCTCCGATGACGACACCAAAACCATGATCTATAAATACACGCTTGCCTATCTGACAGCCAGGATGGATATCGATATTGGTGATGATTTGTGAAATACCCATAATTATACGTGCTGGAATTTTCCAATTTCGTTTATAGAGGCGGTGGGCGATACGGTAGTTTATCAGTGCCCAGACACCTGGATAATTTGTCAATAGTTCCAGTCTGGAGTTGATAGCAGGATCATTTTTCCAAGGTGTTGCCAAATCTTCTTTGATAACTTGATAGAGGGAGCATTTGCCCATGCAATTTCCTTATTAATCTATGGTATTTAAGTAGCCGTTTTCATGTAAAAGTTCTGTGATTTTATGCAATATCTCTTCTTGCTCACTTTCATGGATAAAAGCACTGCTCTTAATATGTTTAGATAAAATATTTTGAATTTCATTTATATCATAATCTAAATCGTCTAAAATATCAATTATTGAAGCAGATTTGATGATGTTTTTAACACTATAATCATCTTCGGTGATTTCAATGGTTGCTTCTGTAGGATGCATAAAGAGATTGTGTTTCATTCCTAAAACTTCCTGATAAGCACCGATGAGAAAAAATCCTAAAAAATATTCTTCTTTTGCTACATCAACACTATGTAAATAGAGTGGTTCATTGGTATCAAAACTGATCTCTCCATCACTGTCACAGGTAATATCCCAGAGAATGGCAGAATGTATCGGTTTTTCATCAAGTTTGGATAACGGCATCACAGGGAAATGCTGTTTTAAGCCCCAGAAATCAGCCATACTCTGAAAAAGTGAAAAATTGACCAGATATTTCTCCTGAATATGTTCCTGCATCTGCAAAAGTGTATCCAAGTTTTCATCTTTGAGAAGGATAATAGATTTTTTCATAATCAAATTAACCAATATTTCACTGTTTGAACGATCTATAAGATCTACATAGCCCAAATCAAAGAGGGTAAAAAGAGAATGCAGATGATCAAAACTGTCATGTAGAAATTCTCTGGCATTGTCTTTGTTGATATCCAAAAAAAGTGCTTTGAGTTCATCAATGAGGGGAGGATTATGCTCTTTTAGCTGCAGGGCTTTCTCATCATACTCTTCAGAAAAAAGCTCAAAGACAGGGGCAACCAGCATAGCATGCGGTGCAGCTATAAAACGTCCGGATTCGACAATGATGTTGGGTTCTTTGACATTTTTAGCCTTTGCAATGGATTGAAGGACGAAGACGACATCATTGGTATACTCCTGCATTGAATAGTGCACCTGTTTACTGTTTTGTGCATATTCTATTGCCAGTCCACCGCCTAAATTGATACTTTCCAAGTGATGGGCACCTAATTTTATCAAGTCACTATATACATTTCCTGCTTCTTTCAGGGCTTTTTTCAGTGGGGCAATGCTGGTCATTTGTGAGCCTATATGAAAATGTATCATTGTAAAATGCTCTAATAAATTGTGCTTTTTCATCAAAGACATGGCTTCCATGAGCTCTGTAGAGGTCAGACCGAATTTTGAATTTACACCGCCGCTTTTTGCCCACAAACCGATACCGGCACTGTGTATTTTGATGCGGAGTCCAATTTTAGGAATCATGGTTTGTTGGATTTTGGCAACCTCGATGATACTTTCAAGTTCATGAATACCTTCAATTGTCAATGTGATATCCTGTCCCATTTTGGCAGATAAAAATCCCATCGTAATCAATTCTCTGTCTTTGAAGCCATTGACTAAAATCGGAGCGTTTTTATTGCCATAGGTCATCGCAATGAGCAGTTCGGCTTTACTTCCTGCTTCCAGACCATAGTGATATGGCAGACCTTTTTGGAGCAAAGCTTTGATAAAATAGGGATATTGGTTGACTTTCAGAGGAAAAACAGCCTGGAATTTTCCCTGATAGTCAAGTTCATCATAGGCTCTTGTAAAATGATGGTAAAGTGCATCAATCTGTTTTTCTATGAGGTGGGGAAAACGTAGGATCAGTGGGCCGTTAAGTCCACCATTTCTGATCTCTTTGACAATTTCAAAAATGGCAGGAGAACTTTTATAGTTTATTTTCAGTTTATCGTTGTCAATGATATAATTATCATCAGACCAGATATGAATACCGTAATTTTGCATCGCTTAGTTCAAAGGCCTCATCTCTTCAGTTTTTTCAACTAAATCTTTGACCCAGAGTGTATTGTTTTGAAGCTCATCTTCACCAATGACAGCGCAATAACGCGCATGGGCTTTATCTGCACCTTTTAAGTGTGCTTTGAGACTTTTTATTTCATAGCTTTGCATGACTTTTCCGTGTTCTCTTTGTTTGTGTGCAGCCTGAAAGAGAGCTGTTTGGGCTTCAGGTGTGAGTGCACCAAAGTAGTAGCCTTCCCGATTGGTATCGGGTAGTTTTATCATATCCATGATCCGCTCGATACCGATGGCAAAACCAATGGCCGGTGTTGCACGTCCATCTAAAAATTCGACCAGTTTATCATAGCGTCCTCCGCCGGCTACGGCATTTTGTGCACCCAGATCCGTACTGACAAACTCAAAAGCAGTTTTGGAATAATAATCCAGCCCCCGGACTAGATTTGGATTCAGGGTGTAGGCTATTTTGGCTTGTTTGAGTGTAGTTAGCAGGGTGTTAAAATCACTTTCACACTCCTGACACAATGCGTCATTGAGTCTGGGGGCTGGCTCAAGCAAGGTTTGACAGTGTGGATTTTTACAGTCAAATACACGAATGGGATTGGTTGATTTGCGTCTTAGACAATCTTCACAAAATCCCTCTGTTGTTTCCAAAAAAGCCACCAGTTTTTCGCGAAATGGGGGCAGGCAGGTGGGACAGCCCAATGAGTTGAGTTCCAGTGTATAATTCACATCAAAAAAATCCAATATCTCTTTTATCATGATAATGATATTGGCATCTTCCAGGGGATTGGACTCTCCAAAACTTTCGCACCCAAATTGGTGAAATTGTCTGAGTCTCCCTTTTTGAGGCCTTTCATAACGAAACATAGGCCCATAATAAAAAAAACGTTTCACTCCGCCTTGTCTGTCCATCTTGGCTTCGACAAAGGCACGTACAATGCCTGCTGTACCTTCTGGCCGTAGGCAGACATCTTTTTTCCCTTTGTCTATAAACTGATACATCTCTTTCCCGACAATATCACTGCTTTCACCTACACTTCTTTTAAATAGAGCCGTCTCTTCCAAAATGGGAGTTTCGATAAAAGAAAAACCATATTTTTGTACAATTTTAGAAGTGTTTTCAATAAAATAACTATATTTTTCATTTTCCGGGAATAGTGTATCTTTCATCCCCTTAAGTGCTTTTATCATGCTATAAATCCCTTTATCTCTTGGTGTATTTCTTCTTTTGTTTTACCGGCATCAATGCAGATATAGTCAATATCCAGCGCTTTGATTACCTCTATCATGATAGTCTGGATATGCAGCAGATAATCAATACCTCTTTTTTCTATCATGTCTTCTCTTTTTTCACCCATACGCTCTTGAATCAGATTTTTATCTGTCATTAAAAGAATCACTTTATCAGGTAGTGTATCTTCCAACGCAAAGCGGTTTAAAGTGATTAAAAAGTCCAACTCATAACTTTGATGATTTGCCAAGGCATAGGCTATACCAGAGATAAGCCCCCGGTCACTGATGATCATCTTTTCAAGATTGGGTTCTATCACTTGTTTGTAGTGTTCACTGCGGTCTGCCAAAAACAAAAAGAGCTCACTTTTATGATTGCTTACTCCCTGATGTAAAATCATTTCCCGTATCTGCGCTCCAATAGCAGTGCCTCCAGGCTCTTTGGTCATGACAGCTTCAGGATAGAGTGCATGGAGTAAGTCAACCTGTGTGCTTTTACCCGATGTATCGACACCTTCAAATAGTACATACATGGTTGTCCTTGTCTAAAAAAGGGAGAATCTCTTTGGGTACCAGATGTGTAACAGGACCGTTGTGGGACATAATCGCGCGCACTACAGATGAACTGATAAAAGCATTTTGCAGACTGGGCATCAAAAACATTGTTTCTATATTATTATCCAAAGAAGCATTGGCATAACTAAGTTGGAGTTCATATTCAAAGTCACTAACGGCGCGAAGCCCTCTTAATATAATATTGGTTCCCATCTCTTTGGCAAAATCTACCAGCAGCGTATCAAAAGTCTCTATATGGACATTATCCAAATGTGCTGTTGCAAGCGTGAGCATCTTTTTTCGCCTTTCAAGTGCAAACATCGGCTTTTTATTTGTTGATTCTGCGATTGCTACGATCACGTCATCATAAATCTTTCCGGCACGAGTAATGATATCGAGGTGTCCGTTGGTGACCGGATCAAATGTACCCGGATAGAGTGCTTTTTTTGTCATTTTTCTCCCCATCGTTTAAATAAATTATGCTTTATCCCCAATAGATCAAACCACTTCCCTATCAAAAAATCTTCCATCTCTTCCAATGACTGGGGGTTACTGTAGTAGCCTAAAACAGGCGGTGCAATCACAACTTGCAGTTGTGCTAATTTTAGCATATTTTCCAAAGCAATAGCAGAGTAGGGCATCTCTCGCGGTGCCAAAATCAGTTTTCTCTGCTCTTTTATCATGACAGAGGCAGTTCTAGTAGTGAGATTATCTGCCATGCCGCAGGCAATTTTTGCAAGTGTATTCATACTGCAGGGTAAAATAATCATAGCATCACATTGAAAAGAACCGGAGGCTGTCTTGGCAGCAATATCATCATCATTTAAAAATTCAATATTCTCTTCTTTTTTGAAAACGGTTTTGGCATTGGTTGAACTGATTACAAAGAGTTCTACCGATTTTGGAATGTGTTTCATAAAGCGTTGTGCCAGGCTGACACCGCTTGCTCCTGTGATAGAGAGTATAATTCTCATTCTATAATCTCCACTCTGCTTTTGGATATGATTTGTGCATTGAATTTTTTATAGTGCCCTTTTTTAACACGGATGATATCACCGATATTGCCTTCCTGCATCGCTTTGACTTTAAAATTCAGTATGATATTGTTATCTGTCAATGTGGCATCGATGATTTGTCCCCGTTTTATATCCAGCACACGTTTGAGATCGTTGATCGTAATCATTTTTCCCTCTTTAAAGCTTCTTTTGAGACTGTAGTCATCAAAATAGGATTCATCGATTGGCCGAAAAGGAAAACTTTTAAAAGTGATATTTTTATATCTCACATAGTGCGGATTGATAGTCTGGCTTTTGCTGAGAGGATGGGTGCTGACATAGACCCCTATAGTAGCCTTTAAAAAGAATTTAAAAAAACGTTTTTTCTTTTGTTGCGGGTTGGCATAAAGTACAGAAAAAGTACCGCGATTACGCTTTAGGGAAGCAGCGGAGATAAATATCTTTTCAATATGATAATCTGTAAATTTTCTGGGCATTTTCCCAAAAGGCGTCACTTGCAGTTCTTGAATAGCCAGTGAGGGATACTGCTGCTGATATTTATTTTTGATAGCAGTTTTGATAGTTTCTATTTCACTAGTTTCTGCAGCAGCTACATTGATTGAAAAAAGTAGAAACATAAGTAGTATATTTCGTATCAACAGCAATTTTCATATCCTTTCAACTAAGTATATGATTGTATCTAAAATAGTTAAATACTGTTTGAAAGTAGTGTCAATACAAGGTTATAGGTCAGTGACTGTTACCTAAACCTTGTAGTATTTTTTGTTTTAGCCTTTGATTCTTTTGACAAAAGCATCTTTTGAGTACTGTTTCAACTCTGGTAAATGTGATGTTGCTTCTGCACGTGTTGCATAGGGCCCGATGACCACCAATGCCGCATTTTCCCCTTTGATTGTTGTGTATTTGATATCATAGTGTATACCTGCAGCTCTTAAATCTTTGGTGTGTTTACAGCCTGTTTCCATATCTGTTTTAAAACCTGCAGCCATTTGCACATAGTATTCACCTGTAGGCAGGGAGCTATTTTCATTATACTCGTTTGCATAACTGACAGCTCTTATCTTGTCATCTGCCATTACGGTAGTTTGGGGTTCAACCTCTGTAGCTGCAATGGCCTGTGGTTGTACTTTAATGATAGTAATTTCTCTTTTTGGGGTTAGTGCTGGCAGTGTATCTGCAAGACCGGATACGACTGTTGTCTCTGGCTCCGGTGCCAAAGATGCTCCAAAAAGATAAGCCACACCCAGGCTACCTAAAATATCCAGATCATGATTTTTAAATTTTTTGATAGCCTGTACATCAGAGATGAGACTAAATTTATTGTTCATTCTAAACTTCAAACCGGCACCTGCATCGAAAAAACCTTGAGAATCATTGTCTAGAAGTTCATTACTGACGTGTTCATAACCAAAACCGCCATAAACATAAGGTACCAGTCTGCTGTATTTTGTTTTGATGTTATGCAGCCCATTGATATAGAATCGGTTGATATCGGTCTCTTGTGAATTGGCAGTTCCAAGATTAGTGATACCTGTACCTGGTGTCGGCACAACTGTTCCTCCTGTGCCATTGCCGCCTGTTCCGTTTCCGCCTGAAGCACCTGAACCACCTGCGCCATTTCCACCTGAAGTACCAGAACCATCTGTGCCATTGCCGCCTGTTCCGTTTCCGCCTGTTCCGTTTCCGCCTGAAGCACCAGAACCGCCTGTACCATTGCCACCTGTAGCACCAGAACCACCTGCAGAACCATTATGACTGCTGTCATCTGTTTTAGGTGGGCAATTTGGTGTTGGGCATGGTTTTGGAGGACATGCTGTTGGCTCAGTATTACATCTTATTGATTTTGTAGATTTAAGATTTGCATCTCTTTTATAGTCCGCATTGTCAATTCTGGTGTATCCAAACATAATAGCGTTGTCTTCTGAGATATATTTGTTGACTCTGATACCATAGGCTGTTGAATCATCTACCAAAGACCCGCTTTCAGTAAAATTTTTTCCGATGAGCGGGTTAACCTCATAAGTATATGCACTAAGCTGGATAGATCCCAAGATCGCCAATCCTGCCAAAACAATTTTTTTTGTCATTTTATCTCCTTAAAAGTAAAAAATAATTTTAGTTAAATAACTACATGACTCGAGTATATAAAAATATATTACCTAATGCTAGATAAGTTTAATAAAAATTACAAATAAGGTTAATTTTGTTTACTTAATGTTACTTTTGTAAACAAATTGTAAATGGAAAATATATATAATTAAATATACTTCATTTTTGGAAGAGGCTCAGTATGATAAGGAATTTTTTCAAAAGATAATGAATATTTTAGCCTTTGGTGAAGTTTTTATTTGAAA
>JANTGR010000053.1 GCA_024762875.1 Sulfurospirillum sp. | reverse complement strand
CTACACCTTCAGTAACAGGCATTGGCGTGCTGGCATCGGAGGCTTATCAAAAAGTGAGCGGCGGGTATGATATCCGCCATGATATCTTGGCTGCCTGCATGATTAATACTGCCGTCGATAAAGGGAGAAAAGGACCAGATTTTGATACGGGATACGGGATGGTAGATGCGAAGGCTACGGTAGATGTGATTGAGTCACTTGCTACAACAGATCCTTTAATCTATACAGACAGTATCAGTCATGGCCAGAGTGAGGATTTACATTTTACTTTGCCACAAAGCGGGAAATTCAAAGCAACAATTTCATGGGTTGATCCAGAAGCAAATCCCGCAAGTGGCACAGCCCTGGTCAATGATATCGATATGTGGCTGGTCAGCAGTTCTGGTAAAAAATACTATCCCTATACGTTGGATGCAGCACATCCTGCTGCTTTGGCTGTGACTAGCAAACAAAATCATATCGATAACAATGAACAAATTGAAGTAGCAAATTTACCGGCAGGTGAATATGATTTATTTATCAATGGGCATGAAATCATCACTGATTCACAGGAATTTGCACTGGTTTCAAATGTATCTGTCAGTCAAGATAGTCATTTGGATGTGATTGGACCCAGTAATTTACATAATTTTGCAAAAGTGATGCAAACTTCACTGTTATAATGGTGAAATTGGTATCAAAAATCCAATGCTTTGATACCGGATTGGATAATATCACTATAATCTTCATGGCTTTTTACAAGAGTACAACTTTTCTCCTGTAAAAGTGTATTTATAATGTGTGAAACTTTTTTTTCATCTGCATTTTTTTCAATAATTTTGAGATCTTTTGGTAAGGTAAAAAGTGAATTATTGACATCAACTTTTTCAATATTGACAGCACTTTTTTTGACTTTATATCCTAAAATATTGGTACTTGATTTAAGCAAAAGATTGCCTTCTTTTGTGTAGTAACTTGTCACACCGGCAATAGACTCTTTTCTGGCACAAAATCCCAACATAGGGATACATTTTTTTTCTGTTATCTTTTTCTGTTCTTCTTTACTGAGATGATTAAAGTTTCTAATTAATAATGCATTTAAACTGGGTTCTTTCAGTGCCTCTTTGGTTGTGAGATTGATATGATATGTCCATTTTGGTGTTGTGAGGATAAGCATCTCTTCTGCGGCATCGGATTGCATGATCTTACTTTGTGTATGCAGATAGCTTACACGCTCTTTACCAAAATCTCTTATATAGGTTGTTTGTGTACCTCTTTTGCTGCCAGTGATAGCATAATGCACAATACCCTCTTTAAAAGGGAGTTTAGTGGCAAATATATTGTTATTGGCAGATAATAAACTCATACTCACGGACACTATCATGATAAGAGAAAAGCATTTTTTAAATAGAAAAAACAAAATAGAAACCTTCCATTGGTGATTTGGTAAGGAAAGTATATCTAATTTTTTTCTTAAAGTATATATTTAGTAAAAAACTTTAGCTAAAATCGTAAAAAAAGAAGTTTTTTTGACCTAAGTGTTTCAAAAGGTAGTCAGAAAGATAGAAATATTAAACTAAACAAGGCAAATCCCTTGTTTAGTCAATTTTAAGAACTGTTAAAAATGCTTCTTGCGGCAGTTGTACACGACCGATTGATTTCATACGTTTTTTACCGGCTTTTTGTTTTTCGAGTAGTTTTCTTTTTCGGGTGATATCCCCACCATAACATTTGGCAGTCACATTTTTCCCCATAGATTTGACAGTTTCCCGTGAGATAATTTTATTGCCGATACTCGCTTGAATTGCGACTTCAAACAGTTGGCGCGGTACAAGCTCTTTCATGGCTTTGACAAATTCTCTTCCTTTGACCATTGCTTTGGAGTTGGGAACGATAATCGAAAGAGCATCCACTACTTCGCCGGCAACACGGATATCAAGCTGTACCAAATCACCTTCACGGTACCCACTCATTTCATAGTCAAAACTGGCATAACCTTTGGTGACGGATTTTAATTTGTCATAAAAGTCCATCACGATTTCATTCATCGGGACGGAGTATTCCAGGAGTACCCGCTCAGGGTTGAGGTAGTCCATCTTCTCCTGGATCCCACGTTTTTCATTTAAGAGGGTGATAACATTGCCAAGATAGGCATCAGGTGTGATGATTGTAGCTTTGACATAGGGTTCCCAGATGGAGTCTCTTTTATTGATTGGTGGAAGTTCACTTGGATTTTGTATCTCAACTTCAGAACCGTCATTCATCTTGACTTTATAGACAACAGTAGGTGCCGTGGCGATAAGATCCAATCCAAATTCACGCTCCAAACGTTCCTTGATGACCTCCATATGCAGCATACCCAAAAATCCAACCCGAAATCCAAATCCCAGTGCAGCAGAAGTCTCCGGCTCATACGTTATAGAAGAATCATTGAGTTTCAGACGATCAAGTGCATCTCTTAAATCTTCAAATTTATCTGTTTCGATGGGATAGAGCCCGGCAAATACAAAAGATTTGGCAGGTTCAAATCCTTCTATACTAGAGGCTGTCATGTGTTTTGCATCTGTGATGGTATCTCCCACCTGCAGATCACTGACTGTTTTCAACCCCAGTGAGACGATCCCTATTTCACCGGTTTTGATACTCTTTGTTTCAGTTGCTTTGAGTGGATGAGGGTAAGTCAGGGAGAGTACTTCATGTTTTTTACCGGTGTTCATGACCAAAATCTCCTGCCCTTTTTTGATCTCTCCATCATAAACACGCACAAGCGCCAAAGCACCAAGATAGTTATCAAACCACGAGTCATAAATGAGTGCTTTTGTAGGGGCATGAATGTCTCCTGCAGGAGCTGGAATACGGTCAATGATAGCATCTAGCAGTTCAGTGATACCCTGTCCTGTTTTTGCACTGGTTTCTATAGCATCTGTACAATCAATACCAATTGTTTGTTCGATCTCTTCTTTGACCCTGTCAGGATCAGCAGCAGGAAGATCAATCTTGTTGATAACGGGAATAAGTTCCAAATCATTTTCAACGGCAATGTAAACATTGGCGATTGTTTGTGCTTCTACACCCTGACTGGCATCTACAATCAAAAGAGCACCTTCACTGGAAGCCAGTGATCGGCTTACTTCATAAGAAAAATCCACATGTCCCGGAGTATCGATGAGATTTAGAATATAAGGCTGACCATTACGGACATAAGTCAGTCTCACACTTTGTGCTTTGATTGTGATACCACGTTCTTTTTCTATATCCATTGTATCCATCATCTGAGAACTCATCTCCCGGTCAGATACAGCACCACACTCCTGTATCAATCTATCTGCCAGGGTGCTTTTGCCATGATCAATGTGTGCGATGATGGAAAAGTTACGTATAAATTCTTGCACTAGCTAAAAAGTCCATTCACACTTTCATTGTGATAAATTCTTCTGATGACTTCAGAAAAGAGATGGGCTACAGACAAAACGGTGATTTTATCATTTTCCTGTGCCAGAGGAATGGTGTCAGTGACAACCAGCTCATCCAACTCTCCTTTTGTAATCCGCTCATGTGCCGGACCGCTGAGAACCGGGTGGGAACAAAATGCCATGACTGAAGTTGCACCGTTTTTCTTCAAAGCGGCAGCAGCTTTTACGATAGTACCGGCTGTATCGATCATGTCATCGATTAAAATAACATCTTTTCCTTCGACATTTCCGATGATATTCATGACTTCACTTTCATTGGCTTTTTCACGTCTTTTATCAACTATAACGATTTCAAGGCCCATATCTTTTGCAAAATTTCTGGCTCTTGCTACACCGCCGATATCTGGGCTGGCGATAATAGGATTTTTAAGATTTTTGCGGCGCAAATAATCACGAAAAACAATTGAACCATATAAATTATCGACAGGTATATCAAAAAATCCCTGGATTTGACCGGCATGCAGATCGAGTGTGACAACTCTATCAATACCGGCTGTTTCAAAAAGATTGGCAACAAGTTTAGCGGAGATAGGCACACGTGGGGCTGCTTTTCTATCTTGTCTGGCGTACCCAAAGTAAGGGACAATTGCAGTGATAGAGTTGGCAGAACTTCTTTTGAGTGCATCTGTCATAATCAGCAGTTCCATTAAGTTCGCATTGGCAGGAGCACAGGTGGATTGTATGATAAATACATCCCGTCCACGTACACTTTCAGAAATCTGTATAGAAATTTCGCCGTCAGAAAAACGGTTGATAGTTGCTTGTGAGAGTGGAATGGATAGATATTTTGTGACTGCTTTTGAAAATGCCTCATTGGCAGTGCCAGAAAAGACTTTATAGCCTCGCATGAAAACCCTTTTGTATTTTTTTCAGTATTTTAGTCAAAAGTGACTTTAAAGGTGGTTAAATACCAATACCTATAATATAGGAAAATAATAATTATAATATTAAATTAATAATTTTTATCCTATAATAATAGTTCGTTTATCTATCATGATAGGCGCAAAAGATTTTATAGAGGGGAAAAATATGAACAGTGAACCAAGTTTGGAACAATTAGATGATTTTGATGGAAACGAGAGTACGCAAAAACGGCAAACTATTTTGAAAGTAATTGCTTTTATTTTGTTTGTAGGCAGCCTATACGCTATCGCCCGTTATCAATTCAATACAGTGGATGATGAAATTAAAGGGGCATCAAACCTCATGTATATTTCAAAATGAAATAAAATTTAAAAACTGCTCCCTTTTTTGTTAGTATATGGAATTTATACAGTAAAAGGAACCTTATGTACGGCAAAAAAAAGGAGCGACTCTATGTCTATGATCTGCTTCCAAATCCAGTTATAACCTATCCGATGTATTATAATGTGAGTCATACTTTGCATGAAAATGATATTTTTCATGATGCTTTGATTGCTGTGCACCTCTGTGATTTTAGTGATTATCAAAGACCAGAATATGGCAATGCGATATTTCAGTCTTTATATAATGGTGGATTTGTCATTTATAAAGAACAGTATGTTGTTGGATATTTTGGAGGAAAATTAATGTATCTTGAATCATCAGGATGGAAAGGGCTTCAGGCAACAGAAGATATCTTCAATATGGATAACTGGCTGATCTGAGCTTATTTGATTGCATTATAATCCAATATAAAAAACACTAATATTACCATTTTCTGGGATATAAGAAGATTTTATTATTATAAATTCTTATCTATATCATTTGAATAATTTAAGTTTAAATTCAATTACTATGGTGTATAATTCGTCATGCTTATCGATAAAATAAGTAAATAAAATCGTCAATTATATAAAGGAAAATTATGAAAAAATTATTAGTAATTATGATGACTATGTTTATCACAATCAGTTCAGTATATGCCAGTCAAGCAGTAGAAAAAAAAGGGAATCAAACTCCACTTTGTAAACTTTTTACACAAAAAGCAAAAGCATATAAATTAAATATGAGACATGATCAATACGCGGAAGCAACATTGGCTTCATATGAAAAGAGAGCAGAGGTTTTTTGTTCGAAAAATAAGTAGTCTATCAATTGATCCGGGAAAAATTCCGGATCAATTACTTTCCCATAAAAGTGCAAGTTCTATTGCATAAATGTCGCTTCGGCGTGGTTTAATATAAAATTCTTCTATTTTAAAATTTTCCAGTTTATACTCTTCATCGATTTGATCAATAGCATCTTGCAGTGTCTGATCCAGGGCATCTAGTTCATCTTCTATCTCTAATATTTTATTTTCTGCTCTTTCTACATCATCTTTTTCCCGATACATTTTACCAGCACTGCGCAAAGCAGATCCAGCTCGGGATGTGGTACTGCGTTTGATGGCTTTTCTACCGCTTAAAGCATCCAGTATTGTCATACCAAAAGAGAGCAGGGCATTGGTTTTATTGGCACTGACATCTTCTTCTTCTTTTGCCAATCTTTCCAGTGCACGTGTATGGCGTTTCTCAAAGCTTGCACGTTTTTTCTCAAATTTGGCTGTTAATTTTTCTATCTCTTCTTCTTTTTTTTCTCGTATTTGATCCAAAACTGTGATCTTAAAATCTTGCAAACTTTCATTCAACCCAGATTCCAGTTTTAAATCACGGCAGCGGTAAAGTGTGAGACGCTTATCATGATAGAGTGCATTACTAAACTCTTTTTCCAAAAATTTAAAGTTTTTGGCTTTCAGTATAAAATCAGGCACAGGGGCAAAAGTACTGTTTTCTTTAGATTCCAGATCATATAGATCAAAGTCATCTTCATTGATTTCGCCTGCATCCCATTCGATATCTTTCATCTTCTTATCCAGATAAAACTTGAGGTAAATTTCTTCTTCATGATCAATATTACGTTTGCTGTCATAGTATTTGACTGTGGCATTGGAGAGTAGATAGGGGAGATATTGTGCAGCTGCCTCAGTAGGATTTGGGGTATAAAAAAATTGGTCGATCTCTTCTGATAAAACAGAGATGGTGGATTGTGTATGATGGACAGTTGGAGCAGAAGTGGCTTTGGTTACAGGTTCTTGATCTTGTAAGGCTTCTTTTTTTGCTGCCATGAGTCTTGCAATCTCTTTTTTAGAAAGTGGTCCTCTCAGATAAGACATCACCCAGCGGGTACTGAAAAGTTCGATGCTGTCACGATGGGCGCTTTTAAACAAAAAGGTCCGTTTTTTGAGATTGGAAAGTAAGGAAGCAATGGTTTTTTTATCCATTGCGTTTGATCCGCTTTTTATGAGACCGTCGATGACACGTTCAACATCCTGTTTGGTTTGCAGCCGTCCAATAAACCAGGAGCCGATATTGGAGAGTCCTTTGTAATCCAGATCAACAGGATTTTGCGTACTGAGCACGATACCAACGCCAAAAGCTCTGGCTTGTTTAAGCAAAATCAGCATAGGATTTTTGGAAGGCGGATTGGATGTTGAAGGAAAAAATCCATAAATTTCATCCATATAAAGTAATGTTTTCAGTGAGGATGAACCGCTTTGTGTACGCATCCATGAGATGTATTTGTTTAAAAAGAGTGTCACAAAAAACATTCTTTCATGGTCATTGAGATGTGCTATGGAGAGTATACTGACACGCGGTTTCATCGTATCGGTATAGAGTAACTTCTGGATATCAAGAGTTTCTCCTTCTATCCAGGATGAAAAAGTAGGACTTGCCAGGACATTATTGAGCAGCATCGCCAGTTTGAGTCTCTCATTTTGCGGATAAAAACTTTTGAGAGGGAGTACACCCACTTTTTCAAAAGGAGGATTGGTTACCTGCCCGATGAGAGATTCCAATGTCAGTGAAGTCTCTTTTTTCCAGTAATAGTTAAAGATACTGGAGAGCAATAAAAACTCTTTGCTTTTTAAAGGATCAGCATCGATACCTACCAAAGCAAGTATAGAACTGACAGTAGCGTTGAGCATATAGGAGAAGGTATCGGGATCATCCAGTACTTCTGATGAAGGAGCATCAAAACTGCTCAGTACAGATAGTGAGAGTCCAGCTGAACTTCCAGGTGTATAGATCGTAAAATCTGCGCCATTTTTATAGCGTTTGACCCTTTCTTTGCTTTGCCCCCAGCTCTCTATACCTTTTTCCCACATTTGTGCTGTTTTTTGTGCAAAAGTTGGAATATCCATTCCATTTTTCTCGGCTTCGTGTAGATCAACCCAGGGTTCAAAAGATTTGGGATCAAAATCATCAAATGCCAGCAGCAGGTTGCCCATATCTCCTTTGGGATCTATAATGATGGATGGAATTTTATCCATGACAGCTTCTTCGATCATACCGATTCCCAATCCTGTTTTGCCGCTGCCGGTCATCCCGATGATAGCAGCATGGGTGGTCAGATTTTTATTTTTTACCAATAACAGATCATTGCTTTCTTTGCCAGTGTGAATATCCAGTTCCCGTCCCAGGTAAAAAAGTCCCAGTTTTTCATAAATTTGTGTCATATTGTGATCTCCTCTTTGATCCAACCCGATCCTATTACGTGATTATCATGATAAAAGACAGCTGCCTGTCCGGGTGCCAGCCCCTGCACAGGTTCTTTGAGTGTTACTATTGCCTGATTGTTGACGATACGCACATGACAGCGGATTTTTGGGCTTCGGTAGCGTATTTTGACTGCCGCGTCAAACTGTTGTTTGTCGATAAACATATTGAGCTCTTCCACCAAAAAAGAGCGAACATCCAAAGCCTCTTTTGTCCCGACAATAATTTGATTTTTAGCGGCATCGATATCGAGTACATAGTGCGGCTCATGGGCAACTTTGAGCGTGAATCCTTTGCGTTTTCCAATTGTGTAGTGCATATACCCACGGTGTGTTCCGATAATATTTCCGTCACGATCTACAACATCACCCGGCAGATTGATATCTGTGTAATCTTGCAACACATCCAGGTAGGTATTGTCAACAAAGCAGATTTCACTACTCTCTTTTTGGGTAGCAAAAGATTTGAGGACATCAATACCAGAGGCAATGGCTTTAACATCACTTTTGAGCATATTTCCCAGGGGAAAGATAACCGAGTCCAGTGCTTCTTTTTTAACATTGCTTAAAAAATAACTCTGATCTTTGCTCTCATCTTCGGCTTCAGTGATAAATCCGTCTTCTACTTTGACATAGTGGCCGGTTGCCAGGGCATCAAATCCTTTTTCTTTGGTAAAATCCAATAAGGCACCCAGTTTGATATTGCGGTTACACAGTACACAGGGATTGGGGGTTAACCCTTCTTTATAGGTATCAACAAAGGGCATAAAAACAGCTTCATTAAAACGCTGGCTTAGATCCAATACATGATAAGGGATATTTAAAAAGTCAGCAACTTTTTTGACTTTTTGTATATTGTCATCATGATAATCAGGATTGTCATGGAGTTTCATATAAACGCCTTCTATGACATATCCCTCTTTTTGCAATAGATATGCAGTGACAGTTGAGTCAACGCCGCCGCTCATCGCGACTAATATTTTTTTCATCAGTATTCTTTAAGTGATTTATGAGCGCCTGGGATTATTAGAGGTGCCCTTATTTTATTTTAGCAAATATTGTATTAGGATAAAAGTGTGCCGAATAAATGCCATGTGCCACTGCTTTTACTGAATATCCTGTACTTTTTTGTCCATTACCCGTTTGATATCTTGTTTGATATTGCCATTTTCATCGATGAGCATGAGATGTGTTTTATCCAGTTTGGAAACATTTTTTAGACCCATGACAGCAAGAATCATTTTGATATTTTTGAGGAGGTTGTGGTGGTAGTTTTCCACCATTTGTGCATATTTGTGGATAATGTATGCTTTTCTTCGATCTGTATCCTGTGTCGCCAAACCCACTGGACACTGGTGTTTGCCTGCACCCGAGCAGACTCTGGCACGGATACAGCCGGCACTCAGCATAAAGCCCCTGGCAATGGCTACCATATCTGCACCCAGTGCTATCATGATAACTACATTGTCAGGCGTGAGTGCTTTGCCGCTGGCAATTAGTTTGATTTCCTGGCGTACACCATACTCTTTTAAAATTTCATCAGCTAAAAAAATCGCATCTTTGATATTGAGGCCAATACGTTCCATCAATTCAAGCGGGGCTGTGGCACTACCTCCTTCACCACCGTCTATAGAGATAAAATCAGGGATGGATCGCTTCTGTTCAAGACGATTTTTGATCTCTTTGACCAATGGTTCAAATCCCTCACGATCTGAGATAACGATTTTGATACCAACAGGTTTTTGTGAGAGAGTCTGCAGTTTTTCTATAAAATCAAATAATTCATCGATACTGTTGGCATAAGGAAAGCGATTGGGTGAAAAAAGATCCTGATGTGCCTCTACGCCACGATAATAGGCGATAGCCTCTGTGACTTTGTTTTTTGTCAGTTTGCCACCTGTCTGTTTTGCTCCCTGTGCCAACTTGATCTCTGTCATGGCACAAAAAGTAAGCGTTTTCTGGTATCTGATTGGATCAAAATCTCCCTTTTTATCACGCACTCCATATAAACCAGAGCCTATCTGTAAAATGATATCCGGCACATCTGCAGGAACAGATTTTGGAAAGTTTTCAAGAGGCTTAGACCAATCTACACGGTAGAAACAGTATTTGTTTCGATCAAACATATAGGTGTCTTTTTCCTCTTTTAAGAGGAGTTTTTTAAAGATACGGATAGCAAAAGAACTGTTAAAGAGCAGACGCAGGAGTATAAAAGCTTTTTTTTGAACAAGCGTGAGTGCGCGTGTCTGCATATAGTCGTTGTTATAGGAGCGGTGTGTGACGAGAAAATTGGTTGTCAATCCGCCTTCTCCGGTATTGATAGGGAAATGTCCCCGAAATGCTCCTATGGCAAAGGCCTGTGTACCTTCAGGAGAGATGGAGCCATCACTCATGCCACTTCTTGCAATGAGTGATTGACTGATAAATGGTTTGAGACGTTTACTGCCAAAGGTGACAGAAAAGTTGTCATCAACTTCTGTATTATTTAAAGGGATCAATGCATGTTTAAGCATAAACTTTGGATTTTTTTGCGGATTGGCAGGGGAAAATGAGATATAGTTTGCTCTATTGTTGGCAGCCTTATATACCCATTCTATCTTATCTCTGGAATCAAATACATCTTCATCTCCAAAATATTGACGAAAAGGTTCTCTCACTGCTTCAAAAAGATAACGCAGTCTTCCTATGATGGGATAATTGATCAAAAGTGTATGTTTTCGTTGGACAAACTTATCATAAAAAAACCATAATAAAAGAATTGTTAAAAAGAGAAATATAAATATAGTCAAGATGACGATCCTTTTTGGTTGAGATGATTTTACTTGTTATTTTAGTTGGTGCAGTCTCTCCTGTGGACTTGCGATGTCAACAATTTGAACACCAAAATTCCCGTCGATGATGATGACTTCACCTTTGGCAATGATTTTATTGCCGATGAGTATGTCCAGGGGTTCATTGGCAAGTTGGTCAAGTTCTACGATAGAGCCGATGTCCATATTTAGCACATCTTTTAAAAGGACAGTTTTTGTTCCGATTCTAACACGTACGGGCAGTTCTACATCCATGATAAGTGAAATATTTTTCAACTCTTCAGCTGAAAGCTGGGCTGTTTGGGCTGCGTCCTCCTTGTCAGTGGAAGCTTCTGCTTCACCAAAGTTTGCTAAAAAGTCCCTATCTGCTGCAAGGATCATATGGGCTGTCGTAGAAGCGATAGTGATTTCATAGATATATAACTTGTCAAAGCCATCTATGGGCATATCTCCTTCAGGGATAAAGGTTATATTTCCAACCTCAAAAGAGAGCTGAGGCATTTGTGTCTGTGCTGCAATAGAAGTATTTAATGCTCCAAAAATATTGGATATGATCTCTTTGGTAGCATCCAAATCATCATCATTCATCTCCTCTTGTTCGGCACCCTCCCCACCAAGCATCAAATCACCGAGTGCTGTTGCCAGTGAGACGGCTAAAGCAAGTGAGAGTTTTCCACCTTTTTCACCCTTGGCCTGGATATCAATGACAGCAAGCGGGGCTTTGATATCACTCTCAGAGGAGACAGGCTCTTCTTTATCGAATTTAATCGTAGGAGCATGTCCTGTAAGACCTTCGATAACGGAGATGGTTTCATTTTGTAAAAGTTCTGTAAAATTATTCATTGATCGCTTCTTCTTTCAGTTTTTGTAATCGTGCTGATCGTTCTTCTTCATGCTGTTTAAGAATCTCTTTGATTTCATCTTTGTCTGTTTTGATTTTTTCGGTTACTTTCATCGTTTTATGAAAGTTGTGAATACCCATTTGTGCATGAAATAACTCTTTATTATCCACTGTAAGTGTGGCGATATCACTTTCTGCTTCATTGAGCTTGATGATATCTCCTTTTTGCAGTTCAAGAATTTTTTTGATACTTAAATGGGTAGTTCCCAAAATGGCTTCATTCAGGATATCAGCACGTTTTAACAGCTCTTTAAGTTCAAGACCTCTACTTTTTTTGGCACTTCTCTCACCTATCATGATATCTTTGCTGGCAAGACGGGAAAGGATGGACTCGAGGTAGATAACGGGATAGGCAAGATTGATCATACCGCTTGTCTCTCCTATCGTAATCTCTAAAACGACCATAACAACGATTTCATTTTGGGCAACAATTTGGATGACATTGGGACTGGATTCTTTGGACTCGATCAGGGGTATCATCTCTATGATTGGTCCCCAGGACTCTTTGAGTTTGGACATGATGACTTTGAGGACATTGTCCAAAAGGGTCAATTCGATATCGGAAAGTTCTCTTTCTGCATCATAGCTCTCTCCTTTACCGCCTAAAAGTCTGTCTATCATAGGAAAAACAATAGAAGGATTGATCTCTAAAATAGCAGAACCATCCAGCGGTCTGATCGAAAAGACATTGAAACTGGTTGGGCTTGGAAGGGACATGAGAAATTCCCCATAAGTCATTTGATCTACTGATTGAAGATGGATTTCTATGATTGAGCGAAGCGTGGTTGACATTTCTGAGGCAAGATTACGCGCCATTTTGTCGTGAATACCACGAATGGCTCTGAGCTGCTCTTTGGAGACACGATTTGGTCTTTTGAAATCATAGAGCATGATATGCTTTTCATCGCTGCCATCATGTTTATCCTGATCCTCATTGTCATCGACAACACCCAGTAGTGCATCGATTTCATCTTGACTTAGTATATCTGCCATTTACGCTACCAATTGGTCTCTTAGTTGTTTCATAAGCTTTTTATGTAATTGAGAAATTCTGGATTCTGAGATCTCCAGAATTTCCGAGATCTCTTTTAAGTTCAATTCCTCAAAATAATAAAGTTGTATGATGGTTTGTTCTCGTGGGTTTAAATCCACAACGATTGCTTTGACTGCTTCGATCATCTGATCTTTTTCTACTTTTTCTTCTACACTCTGCTCACCTTTTGTGATAAGCTGTTCATTTAAGGGAACAGAAGTAGAGATTTCTGAAGCGGCTCTTGCTTCTCTGATCTTTGCCTGACTTTCTCCTAGTTTTTCGGCTAAAAAAGCATTATCAGGTTCCATGCCTTCTTCTGTTAAGTGTTTGGAAATTTCAACATCGATTGCTTTGATCAATCTTCGGTTATTTCTGCTGACTACATCCAGGCTTCTGAGATAATCCAGCATGGAACCATAGACTCTCTTTTTTGCATAACCCCAAAATGAATCATTGAGTTCATTGTCGTATTTTCGTGATAGCTTTACCATCTCTTCAATGCCGATTGAGATGAGATCATTGACATCTACAGAAGAAGGTAACCTCTCTTTTAGTCTAAATGACATGGCTCTTACTGCGGGCAAAAATTGGATGACAACATCATTGCTTTGTGTAAATTCGTTTTTTTGTAGTTCCTCTTTAGTGCTTATCAACGTTTAACTCCTTCATTTTGGGTAGGTGTAAAATCGTTTATACTCTTTAAAAGCGCTGTGATTTGATCTTCTCTCTCTTTGAGCTCCAAGACTTGCGCATTGGCAAGTTCTTCGTGCTCTTGTTTGTCAAAGGGGATATTGAAAATATCATTTGACTTGATAAAAAGAACCAATACAACATGTATAAACAGATGAAAAAAGAGTGTAATTGCAAAGGTATATAAAAAAAGATCCATAATAGTGTCTACTTTTACAATGGAAAAAACAAGTCCGATAAAAAACCCGCAAACAGTAAAAAATGCGACGTAATTTTCACTTCTCATTGTTCAATCCTTGTAATAAGTTTAAATATTACTAAAATTTTTCTATTAAACGCCTTACAAATACAGCAAAACTTTTTCTTACTTTAGAGTT
>JANTGR010000052.1 GCA_024762875.1 Sulfurospirillum sp. | reverse complement strand
TGGTAGATGAAAAAACAGATAAAATCATTGATGCAAAATTTAAGTCATTTGGCTGTGGTACTGCGATCGCGTCTTCTGATGTTATGGCAGAACTTACAATCGGTAAAACAGTAGATGAAGCAGTCAAAATAACCAATATCGATGTTGAACACGCGATGCGTGACAACCCGGATACACCGGCAGTACCGCCTCAAAAGATGCACTGCTCGGTGATGGCTTATGATGTCATCAAAAAAGCAGCAGCTGAGTACAAAGGCGTTGATATGGAAAGCTTCGAAGATGAAATCATCGTCTGCGAATGTGCCAGAATCAGCCTGGGAACCATCAAAGAAGTGATCAAGATCAACAACTTAAACAGTGTAGAAGAGATCACAGACTATACCAAAGCCGGCGCATTTTGTAAGTCATGTATCAAGCCGGGCGGACATGAAGATAGAGAATATTATCTTGTAGATATCTTAAAAGAGACCAGAGATGAGATGGCGGCTGAAGCCGTTAAAGCCTCTGCTGATTCCGCTGCAGGGATAGGTGACGAAGTACCATTTGCACAAATGACATTGGTTCAAAAACTGAAAAAAGTCGAAGAAGTACTAGATGAAAATATCCGCCAGATGCTGGTTATGGATGGTGGAAATATGGAAGTACTGGATATCAAAGAAAATGGTGCCAACATTGACATCTACATCCGTTATCTTGGTGCATGTTCTGGATGTGCCAGTTCTTCAACCGGTACACTCTATGCTATCGAAGCAACACTCAAAGAAAAACTGGATGAAAGTATCCGCGTTTTACCAATCTAGATCATATCTTTAACCAGGGGTTTTCATAACAAACCCCTGTTTTTTCAATAACAATAATGCTTACTGACATACCACTTGGCTATTTCATAAGAGGAAAAACTCCTCTCTCTTTGATCAAACGGCAGTGACTGCAAGCGAAGTTTACTACTGACAACTGCACTCAACAGATACAAAAAGAGCCCGGTGCCTATCGCTATCAACCAATCATAAGCAAACCATACATACAAGCTCACCAAAAACGGTAAAAGTGCCAATGCAAAAAACACAGTATATGCCAGTACTTTACAGCGTATTCCAACCATTTCAGGTGTACTTTCTATCGTAGGATACTCTTTTAACGGTTGCTCATCTCTTGGGCTAAACTGCATCAGAAACTACTGCAAATTTGTAAAATTAAGCGGCACTTCCAACTCTTTTTCACGCAGTGCCTTCATGCAGGATTGTAAATCATCAATGGATTTTCCAGTCACACGTACCTCATCTCCACGAATCTGAGCTTGTACTTTTAATTTCAATGATTTGATTTCTTTGACAATCTTTTTGGCTTCATCACTGGAAATAACATCCGTAATCGCCAATACTACCTTGGTATTTCCGCCGCCTACCTGATCTCTACTGTGTTCATTGACAACTTTAGAAGAGATACCGCGTTTGATAATTTTGGAGATCACCATATCCACCATTGCATCTGCTTTATTGTCTGTTGTCGTCAGTATTGTGATGCTTTTGCCTTTCTCATTATAATCAATATCTGCCGTCAATCCTTTGAAATCATACCGTGAAGCAACCTCTTTTTTTGCCTGTTCAATAGCATTTTTCATCTCTTGTTTGTCAAATTCTGCTGTGATATCAAAACTGTGCTCTTTTGCCATCTTTTCTCCTTATCATGATACATAACCTTTATCCGCACATTATATCAAAAATTTGGATTAAATCCTCCTGCCAAAAAATCATCTCCACCCTCAAAACCACCTGCCGAAAAAGAAGGATCACTATAACCCTGCTGCACCGACTTCATGCGCAGCATCTGTATATCTGTTTTGGGGTCTATACCCTGTGGACATGCCACTGTGCATTCCCCACAAAGTGTGCAGTCCCATACCCCTTTTTCCTGTACAGCGTCCACAATCTCCAAGCCGCTGTTATTTCGACTGTCGTTGGTATAACGATACGCCCGCGTGAGCGCAAAAGGACCCAAAAAGTTTTCATCCACTGCCAAAACAGGACAGGCAGAAAAACAACTTGAACAGAGGATGCAGTCAGTCTGCTTTTCAATCGCTTTTTCAGCTGCCTTTTCCTGTATCATGATAGAGCTTTTCTCGGCAAACCATGCTTTGACACGCTGCAAAGTCTCTTGTGCTTTTGTATGATCAACAACCAGATCTTTGATAATGGCCATCTTGTCAAGCGGTTCAATCAAGTCACCTTCTTTCACACGATATCCACAGGCAAGCACTTCTCTGCCATTGACCCGCATGGCACAGCTTCCGCACACTTCACTGCGACAGCCGCTTGAAAAAGTCAAAGTCGGATCCTGTTTTGTCTTGATAACCTGCAAAGCTTCCAATAGTGTCAAATTTTCATCTACACTATAATCCACTATGATAGATTTATCCGGTTTTCTATGATGACAATACCGCTGAATTTTAATGATCATGATATCTCCTTTTTCAAGACAGTTTCCTTCTCAAAATCGTCCAGCATTTTCGGAAAATCCACCCGAAAATGCGCCCCTCTGCTCTCTTCTCTGGCCAGTGCACTCTCTATCACCAGCTGCGCAACCTGCAGCGTGTTTTTAAACTTCAAAAATTCTATCAAATTAGTATTGTACACGCGGCTTTTATCAACGATACCCATCTTTGACTGGCGCAAAGCTATCTTCTCAAGTGCAGTTTGGGCAGCTTGCAGTGTTTGGGCACTCCTGAGAATGCCTACATTTTCATACAATATTTTGCCCAGGCTGCTTCTGTCATGATAAAAGTCTTCTTCATCAGACTTGGCAAAAAGTGCGGTGATCATAGCGTCATCATCAAACTCTGTTTCTATCATGATAGACGATCTTTGGGCATAGGCTGCAGCATTGGCTCCAGCCAGCCTGCCAAATGCCACAATCTCCAAAAGAGAGTTGCCGCCCAGACGATTGGCGCCATGAACCCGTGTGTTGGAACATTCACCTACAGCAAACAACCCTTCAACACTGCTCATTAAATCTTCGTCCACTAAAATCCCACCCATACTGTAGTGTGCTACAGGAGCGATCGGCATCATCTCATAGACAGGATCCTTTCCTTCATAAAGCTGAGAAAGTTTGCGTTCTTGTGGAATATTTTCATCGATAAAAGATTCACCCAGATGACGGATATCCAAAAAGACACTCTCTCCCTTTTCCATCTCTCGCCATATAGCACGACTCACTTCGTCACGCGGCTTCAGCTCATCAACAAAGCGCTCTCCCGCGCCATTTACCAGATATCCACCTGCCCCTCTGGCACTTTCAGAGATCAAAACACTGGATTTTTTCAATCCTGTGGGATGAAACTGTACAAACTCCATGCCTGCAACCTCTGCTCCTGCCCTGTAAGCAGCAGCGATGCCATCTCCCGTGGATTGGTTGGTATTGGTCGTAAATCCATGATAGATCGCACTGTAACCACCTGTAGCCAGGATGATACTTTTGGCTTCGATATGCCTGATCTGTGTGTTTTTGATATCTAAAAAGATGGCTCTATTACCAGAGAGGTTGAGTAAAAAATATTCATTTATAAAGGCAATATTTTCTTTTAAACATTGATCGTACAGGGTATGCAAAATCTTCAGTCCCGTATAGTCCTGGCTGTAACAGGCACGTTTTGCACTGGCACCACCCAGTTTTCGCTGTGCTATTTTACCAGCGCTGTCTCTGGAAAAAGGCACACCGATACTGTTTAACCAGCTCAGCGTATCGATGGCTCCTGCGCACATCTTGTTTATCATGACAGTATCACCCAGCCCCTTTGAAGAACGCAGGGTATCTGCTGCATGTGCTGCTACACTGTCTTCATCCGCATGCCCCAAAGCAGCATTGATCCCACCCTGCGCCATACAGGTTTGACTGCGTGTGGGCATACCTTCTGAAACAACCAAAACAGAAGCACTCTTTTCCTGCGCACTCAGTGCCGCACTAAGACCCGCACCTCCACTTCCTATGATCAATACATCAACTAACATTTTATTCCCCTATATCAATGCCTCTATTTTAGCATAAGCGTGCCTTAAACGCAAAAGTAATTTATCTTTGCCTAAAAACAGCCACAATATAAACAGTAGCATCTCCAACATGGTAACAAATAGTATATCCATGATAAATCAAGTAGAAATTACAGAATTGCTTTTTTTACTACTTCCCGGTTGATGATGTAATAGTAGTCGAGGATAGTAAGTCTAGGTTTTCTTGCCATATCATGTTCTTTTTTAGGTTTATGACATGGCAGCAGAAAGGGGTTTGGTTATTGGCTATCTCCTGACCCAGTTGTCTCTTTCATTTTTTGGCGTAGTTCATGGCGTAACATGACATCTTTCATCCAGCGCAAAGAACCACGATATCCTAACTTCTGAACCTCTTGATATATAGCAGTATTGGGAATCGATATCTCTAATGTGTGTACCTCTTCCAGCATTTTAACTCTGCCGTTGAAAGCACCCTTCAAATATTATGATAAAGAAGTTAAAGATAGGGTTTTTATGCGCTATTTTTGTGAACTTTTGGGTCTAAAAGAAGTCAGCAATCTTCCACTTGTTTTTTACAGCAAAATAACCAAATACAACACTAACAATAAAACCAATCGGCAATAAATACATAAGAAAATCCATGCTATTTCTCCTCTTCTAACTTTTGTTTGATACTATTAATCTCTTGGAAATTGATTCCTATTCCAAGCCCTGCCACTAAAAATGTCACTATAAAGAAAACTGCAATCCCATATGCATCATGCTCATAAAACCTCACCGCATACGCACCTGATCCACCAGCTACAGCCAAAAGAACTATCAATTTTTTATAAATCAATTCTGATTTTAACTTCAATACCTCTATCTCTTTCACATTATACCACCTTTTGCTTTGGTAGTATTTTAGCAATTATTTAGAAGATGCAGAGAAAATATTTCAAATTGAAATATCAATCTCACAACTTCTTAATCACCTTAAAAACCCCAGGCTGAGAAATCCCAAGCTCTTTGGGTTTTACTCTGATTAATCTCAAAATACTCTCTCATCTTTTGTACTTTTTATTGTAGTAAACTGCATAGTTGTAGTTGATATAACGACGAGAATGAGAGAGGTTATCTCTGCTTGTTTCTATCAGAAGATGATAGTGATTGTCCATCAGACTATAGGAGTAACAATGAAATCATATTCATTGGCCATTGACAAGGAATAAAGAATCTCGAAAAACTTATCTTTCTATTATGAAAATTGCAAGATAGTTTTTTAGCTACTACACGGTTGATGATATGGTAATCCGGGGATGGTAAGTCGTGATTTTCTTGCCATATCATGTTCCTTTTTAGCGTTATGGCATGGTAGCAGAAAAGGGTTTCGTTATCTCCTGACACTATTGTCTCGGGCTTCCAACGGCATATCCCAAAGGTTTTGATTGAAAATACCCAAAACTACAATTTTATCATCATGAGTATCAACATAAAAAGGTACAACATATCCTTTAAATATCAATTCTCGTATATTTTCATCTTCGATATTTTGTTGTTTTCTATAGATCAAAGGATTTTGAGGGATATTTTCTATTTTTGATATTAGCTCATCATAAAACTTCAAAGCTCTATCCAGACTATCTTCTGCGATAAATCCGACTATCTCTTCCAGTTCTTCATCAAATCTTGGCAGCTTCTCTAAAATCATATTTTAGCGATAACTTTTTCTCTTAACTCTTCTAGTCCACTTGAAAATGATACCGATTTAGATTTATTTTTTTTATACCATTTTACTCTTTTTAGTATCTCATCATCCAGAGAAGATGGGATGACGATTGCACCTTTTGGCATACTCTCTATATAACTATAAAAACTATCCAAGTATTCATCTTGAATATTGATATTTATTATCATGATAAATCCTTTGTAGAAATATTACTTAATGATGATAGCACATATCAAGTTAATATGATATAAAGGTGGATTTTATCCACCCTACGAGACTTTATCACATTTACTCATATTGTCATTATATCAGGCTCTGCAACAATTGAAAAAATCAAAAATCTATTGTCCGGACCTCACACAGCGCACAAAGAGGTTATCACCTGACATTATTGTTTTATTCATTGGCACATTGGCAGAGTATCTCCAAAAACTTATCTTTGTACCCCAAGAGTAAGCTTCGCGCTCCTTTGGAAATTGTAAAATTGCTTTTTTAATCACCTGACTCGATTGTTATTATCTGATGATTTTAAAGCTTTAAAATTAAGCAATCTCTCTTTTAATCCATCTAACTCAATAGTGCTTAAATCCCAAACGATTTTAGTATCAACGCCGAAATACTCATGCACTATAAAATTTCTAAAATCTTTGATACTTCTCCATGGAAAATCAGGTATCTCTTCTTGAAGAAGTTCAATAGTTTTTGAGATAGCTTCACCGATGATGATATACTCTCTGATGGTAGCACTATAAGTTTTTCTATCGCTCTTAAACTCTTCATAAGTTAAATCTTTGATATAACTCTCAATTGCATTAACAGACTCAAGAGCATCTGTGATATAAAGCAAGATGTCTCTATCAGACATGGATGATATCTTTTTCTATATACTCTTTTACTATCGGCTTGATGGTACTTTCAACCCCTAAATCTACCTGTTTTTTAAAATGCTCTTCAAGATAGTACTTGAGCTCAAAAAAGCTTTTAAACTTGTTCTCACTCTCTATCTCTACAGCAATATCAATATCACTATCTTCTCGTTGCTCATCTCTTGCATAGGATCCAAAAAGAGCAATAGACTGAACACCAAAGTTTTGTAATAAAAATGATTTTTTTTCATCTAAAAAATGTAATATATCAGACTTTGTCATAGTAGATTCCTTATAAATGTAGTTCAATTATATCATAATATTTCAATAAGTATCAAGCCTTCATTTTACGAATCACCTTAAAAACCCCAGGCTGAGAAATCCCAATCTCTTTGGCAATCTTCCCCTGAGACCACCCATCTCGATAGGCTTTCACTATCTGTTCGTCTCTTTGGGCTTTACTCTGGTTATCAAAAAAATACTCCCTTAGTGGCTTAAACACTTTAGTCTCATCTAACTCCTCAAAACTCTTATCATTTTTTATCTCTTTTAATGTCTGCTCCTCTTCCTCTATATCAACTACTTCATTTAAAAACGCTGCTATCTCTTTTTTGGTTTCAAATCTATCATAGACAAAAGAGTTTAACAAACATGGCGGTGGATTATCGGAGATAAAGTATCTAAAACTGATATATTCATAATCACCAAGTTTTTTTACAATTCCAGCTTTTAGAGGGTTTTGTTCTATGTATCTTAAAAGTGTAAAAAGATATGTTTCACTAGCGATATATGACGATTGAAATCTCCCTTGCCACAAATGACCAACTCTTTTGTACTTTTTATTGTAGTAAACTGCATAGTTTGAGTTTATGTAGCGAAGAGCAGAGGAGAGATTATCTCTAGTTGTCTCTATCAAGAGATGATAGTGATTGTCCATCAGACAATAGGAGTGAACAATGAAACCATATTCATTGCCACATTGGCAGAGGATTTCCAAAAACTTATCTTTATCCTTTGGAAATTGCAAAATTGCTTTTCTTGCTACACCACGGTTGATGATGTGGTAGTAGCCGGGAATGGTAAGTCTAGGTTTTCTTGCCATGTCATGTTCCTTTTTAGGTTTATGACATGGTAGCAGAAAAGGGCTTGGTTATTGGTTATCACCTGACACCATTGTTTGTGCTCTCAAAGTTTTATCCACAGATCAAAAATGAACTCACCACTTTGAAGACAATGCCTACTTTTACCAATCTCATGCATCTGCAGACTATATTTGAAAATATTTTTTCTGTAATCATAGATGATGCCTATGAAAAAAGTGACAACTCCCTCTCTTTGGCAAAAACACTCAAAAAAGAGATTACGACGACAAATACGACACTGGAAAAAAATCTTGGAAATCTTGAAAAAGCCAATCAAATCCGTGAGAAAAGTAAAGAAAAAATTTCAACACTCAGTTTTGTCATCATAAGTGTTGTTTTATTGTCCATCAGCGTACTGGGTATCTTTATCTATTTTATGTTTGATTTGAAAAAAAATCTCAACCGTATCATGACACATATCAAATCAATCACAAAAGATAAAAATGCTATGGACTTTTCCGTTACCATCCCAAAACAAGATGGTGTCGATGAAATCTCATATATCTCAAATTCACTCAAACAAGTGATAGAAGAAACCCGAAAACTGATCAACAACATCCAATACACATCCAATGAAAATCTACAACTGACAACTTCTCTGGAAACTGCATCAAATGAAATACTGGATAGAGCAAAACAAGAAGCAGCATTGACCCTGGATACAGACAACAACAGTCAAAATGCAAAAAATGAGCTAGACGAATCACTCAGATTTACCGAAAGCACCAAAGAGAGCATCCATAAGACAGCCACCCAACTCAGTGATTCCAAAAATCAGATTATGCACCTTATCGAACATATCGAATTGGGTGCACAAACAGAGATAGAAATAGCAGGAAAGCTTTCCCAGTTAAGCAGCAATGCAAATGATGTCGTCAATGTTCTCTCCATCATCGGAGACATAGCAGATCAAACCAATCTTCTTGCACTCAATGCCGCTATCGAAGCAGCACGTGCCGGTGAACACGGTCGTGGATTTGCCGTAGTAGCTGATGAAGTAAGACAACTGGCGGAACGCACACAAAAAAGTCTGCATGAGATCCAAATCACGATCAATACCATCACCCAGGAGATCAATACTATTTCAGATGAAATCAACATCAACTCTGACAAGATGCAAATGCTCTCAAACAACTCTAGAGATGTTGAAGTGACAATCAATACAATCACTGACGAAATGTATCACGTTACCCAAGTTGCTGAAGAAAATTTTATCAGTGCAAAAAAATCAAGCCATGAAACTGATCAGGTTATCGAAAAAATTGGTGAAATCAGTTCTCTCTCTCAAGAGAACTCGCAATCAATCTATGCGATATCTGACAACTTCAAAAAAGTCAATCAGTTAACCAATGACTTGTCAAAACAGTTAGTAAAATTTAAAATTTAAAAGGAGAAAGAATGAAAAAAATAATTTTAAGTGCAATATTATTTGCATTTAGTAGTCAAGCATATGCCGGTTGCAGTGAGTTGATCGCCAAACACGGCGCACCAGATCCCTCAACCAAAACCATGAAGCAGTTGGAAAGATGGGTAAAAAGAAAAGTCAAAGACGCAGATGCTGCGCCACTGACAGAGTGTCTGGTAGCAAAAGCCGCAGACAATCCAAACAAAGCAGCCGCGGCTGGAAACTAGGAGAAAATGATGAAAAAATTATTAAAAATGTCTTTAGTTGGTGCTATCATGATAGGCCTCAATGCCCAAGCATCAGAAGCAGAATTGCAAAATGAAATTGCAGCACTGAAAGCACAAATCGACAAGATGCAAAAAAGTACAGATACCTCGATAGATGAACTCTATGACAGAGCTGATGCCAACGAATTTGAAGCGACTATGAACAGAATCAAATGGGGTGGCGGACTTGAAGCAGAAGTCAATAGTTTTGATGGTACGCAAGGCAGTATGACAACCCCACAAGGAACGATACCGGGAACAGACTACAACAATGCCAACCACTGGTCAACCAAACTAAAGCTCTCTATGGAAGCAAAAATCAATGCGAGAACCAAGTTTACCGGCCGTCTTGCCATGTATAAAAACTGGGCTGACTCCACCGCAAGTATCTTTTTAGGTGGTGTCAATGAAGGTAAAATTGGCCAACTCTGGAACAAGTACACTCTTTGTTGAGAGAGCGTATGTTGACTATAAGATCCTGGATAGCCTCACTATGACTATCGGTCGTCAGCCAAGTACAGACGGTCCGGGTATGAGTCTGAGACAAAATACACCAAGACAGGCAACCTATCCTGCACTATTGTTTGATGGAAATGCTGATGGTATCGTCTTTACAGCCAATGCCGGCAACATAGCGGGAACATTAAATGACACAAAATTCAGAGTCGCTTATGGAAAAGGCTTTCAAAAAGATGATGCACAGTACGGTTTTATGGCAAACAACAATGATGTTGATGATTTAGATGTATTGGGGCTGTTTGCAGAAACAAGTATCAACTCTGAAACCATGGGAGATAATTTATTGGTTCTTTCTTATGTCAATGCTACCGGTTTTGTCAACTCTGGAATCAATGATACAAATTTAGGTGATTTTAACCTGGCAGGACTTTACTTTGAAAACAACAAAGCATTTGGAACCAATTTAAACTATTTTGTTTCTTTGGGATACTCCAACGGCAAACCAAATGGCAAAACATTTAACATGCAAGGTGTACCGATGCCTTTAGGTCTGATCGATGGCAGTGGTACAGCCTATCAAGTTGGTCTCAGATATGACTTTGAAGCCGGATTTAAACTGGGTTACGAGTATAACCACGGTAGTGAAAAATGGTTCTCCTTCACACAGGGTAGTGAAGACCCTATGAATAAACTGGCAACGCGAGGTTCAGTCAATGATCTCTATGGTATCTATCAAATGGATATCAATCAATTTATCAGAGCCGGCTATACTATGATTGACTACGACTACACAGGAAGCGGATATCACTTTGGCACACCGATGAAAACAAACGATGAAGCCAATAGAGCCTATCTACTCTATAACGTCAAATTTTAACTATTTTCCCGGCATCTTTGCCGGGATTTTATCCTATCTGCATCAATCCCCAATACATCTCAAATACTCACCTTACACAATATAAGAAATAAAAGAGTAATTTATATCAATATATCTTGATATATGATAAATTATCTGCTATACTGTCAGAAAAGGAGAGCAAATGGAAGTTTTTCTTGAGACAGCCGGTGCTGTATATGATGAAACACGGGTAAAGATACTGCGTTTCATCTACGAAAACGGCGAACTGTGTGTCTGTGATCTTGAAGAGGCATTTGGGATGATTCAATCACGTATCTCCCGCCATCTTAAGATCCTCAAAGATGCAGGATTTTTAAAGGTACAACGACGCGGAAGGTGGGCATTTTACAGTATAAGGATGCCTTTGGACAAATTTCGTCAGGAGATTTTGGAAGAGATCTCCTATTTGGACATTGATTTACCACAACATAAAGGAACATGTAAAAATGGATAAAAAAGTATTGGTACTGTGTACCGGAAACAGTTGCCGAAGCATCATCGGTGAAGCCCTGATCAATAGTCACCTCACAAGTGTCAAAGCCTGGAGTTCAGGGGTAAAACCTACTGGAAAAGTGAATCCAACTGCTAAAAAAGTACTCGAAGAACATGGCGACTGGGATGCGAAATACCACTCCAAAACCCTTGATGCAGTAGAGGGAATTGACTTTGATCTTGTCGTAACAGTCTGTGACCATGCCAAAGAGACATGCCCTATCTTTCCAAAACCTATACCTAAGATCCATGTCGGGTTTGAAGACCCTGATGGAAAAGGGTTTGCAGCATTTGAAGAGAGTTATCAAGAGATAAAAGAGAGACTGCTGCCTGCAGTCCAAACCGCACTAAAAGGAACCCAAATGAAAAAAAATGTCCATACAACCCAAAGCGGAGTCAAGATCAACTTCACAGGAGTCGTAGAAAAACAGCAGATCGTCAAGATGGTTGAAAACTGTGCGACAGGTCAGTGTGAGTGTATGAGTGACGAAACCAAAAAGAAGATCAATGACATGCAAGTCAGCGGTGCAGACGGCAATGTAGCACTTGATCTTAGCGGTGATGTATCAAAAGAAGAAATCGAAGCAGCACTCGCCAAGTCAAAAGTCCTCAACAAATCATGATTCCTGCTACGCTGATATTTCTAGCTACACTGATACTGGTCATCTGGCAGCCAAAAGGGCTCCAAATCGGTACAACAGCAGTCATCGGTGCCATCGTCGCACTCCTCAGCGGTGTTGTCAATATGGACGATGTCATGACAGTTACCTCAATCGTCTGGGATGCAACACTGGCGTTTATCGGGATTATTCTGCTCTCGATGGTACTCGATGAAATCGGTTTTTTTGAGTGGAGTGCTATCAAGATGGCAAAGCTCAGCCGTGGAAACGGCTATCTGATGTTTGTCAATGTGCTCATACTCGGTGCAATCGTCGCCGCTTTTTTCGCCAATGACGGTGCAGCACTGATTCTGACACCGATCCTGCTGGCAAAGATGAAGTATCTGAAGATGGACAAACTGGCAATTTTCGCTTTTTTGATGGCAGGTGGTTTTATCGGAGACAGTGCTTCCAGCCCACTGGTCATCTCCAATCTGACAAATATCGTGACAGCAGACTATTTTCATATCGGATTTTTTGAGTATGCCAAAAATATGTTCCTGCCAAATCTCCTTGCCATCATCGCCTCAATCGCTGTGCTGTTTCTCTACTTTCGTAAAGCCATACCAAAACGTATCGCGATCGAAACCCTGCCACCGGCACATACAGTCATCAAAAACCAGACGATGTTCCAAATATCATGGATTTTTCTACTCCTTTTGATGGCAGGCTATTTCATCGGTGATCTCTACCATATTCCCATATCTATTTTTGCCCTGGGCGGAGCACTTATCTTTCTGGCGTTGGCAACCTACTTTAAGGCAACCAAACCGCTTATGACGATCAAAACAGCTCCATGGCAGGTCGTATGGTTTAGTATCGGGCTTTATGTCGTGGTCTATGGTCTCAAAAATGCCGGGCTGACTGATAGGCTGGCAGAGATACTGCTATGGATCAAGCCGATGGGCGAACAAGTTTATATATTGTCGACTGGCTTTATATCTGCGGGACTCAGTGCTGTGATGAATAACATGCCTACTATCATGATAATGGATATCGCCATCGACAAAACAGGTGATACGTTCCTCGCATATGCCAATATCCTCGGTAGTAATCTCGGCCCAAAAATGACACCGATCGGATCACTGGCTACACTGCTTTGGCTGCATGTACTAGAAAAAAAAGGGGTTAAAATCACCTGGATGGAGTACATGAAAGTAGGAATGGTTATCACCCCACCAGTACTCCTTGTCGCCCTTCTTGGACTTTAAAATACGATCTATTTAAGGAGAAAGATTATCATGATAGTGTTGTACTATCATGATAAAAACTATTCTTAACAGTTTTTGACACCTTAGTTAAAGCAATTGCATCTATCGGATCTGACACAAGATTTACAATCTTAACTAGTCTGACCTGCACAAAAAAATAGATCCACTTCCGTTTTATCGTCCCGTTGCACCCGGCCAGAAAATCAGCGGTTCATCTTTTGCACGTCCTTTAGACGCCCAATCTTCAGAAATGACTTTCCAGTTTCCTATAGCTTTTGCTTCAAGTGCTCCATTATGTTCTTCTTTAATAAAAGTAATCAGATAGTCTCTCAGTCCCGTTGCAGAATAAAAGAGTGTGCGTTCTTTCATCTTAGCTGGATCTATGCCAATCGCCTTAAAGTGCCCTCCTCCTCCACCATAGCGGTATGAGTTTACTTCTACTGTATAGGTTTTCTGCAGATCAAAAGTATCGTCTACCTGGCCATCATAGTTTTTATCTATGCCATGGATGATGATACGCTCGCCTGCTGCTTTGGAAACATCAACATCATAGACGATGCCTGCAAAACTATCCATATTCCAGTAAATCATCGAAGTTTTCATATATTCGGAGTGGTCAGTATTTTCGGCTGATTTTAAATTGAGCAGATGATCTGAATCATTTTGCATCGTATTAAACCATTCCCCATAGGTGTATTCAAGATATTGTTTGATTTCT
>JANTGR010000051.1 GCA_024762875.1 Sulfurospirillum sp. | reverse complement strand
ATCGATAAGCTTGAATTGATCAAAGTGGATGAAAGTGTGGCTGATCGTATGCTTGAAGAGATGAAGTTTTTGACTGAAAATAACGGTGATGAGCGTGTGATCGGGCTGCGTAACGAGCTGCAGGCGAGCATGACGGAAAATGCCGGCGTATTTAGAACCGCTGAGTCACTGAGCAAGCAAAAAGAGATATTAAAGAATCTGCGTAAGCGTTTTAAAAATGTACGCATTGATGATAAAAGTGCAGTTTACAATACTGATCTTCAAGAAGCGATTGAACTGGGGCATATGTTAGAGTATGCGGGATTTATCGTAGAGGGTGCACTGGCAAGAAATGAAAGCCGTGGTGCACACTTTAGAAATGACTTTGACAGCAGAGATGATGAAAACTTTTTGAAACATACATATGCATATATGGATGAGAATGGTGATGTATCGCTTGAATATGCAGAGGTGAAACTTGGTAAGTTTACACCAGAAGCAAGAACATATTAGGAATTGATGATGGCAAAACAAACAGAAACAAAGAAAATGACTTTTAAAGTATTTAGATTTAACAGCGAGACTGATTATCTTCCTGTTTATCAGCATTATACATTGGATGTAAAACCAGGTGAAGTGATGCTGGATATCCTCAATCGAATCAAATGGGAGCATGATGGAAGTTTTTCATATAGAAGAAGCTGCCGTCATGGAATCTGCGGAAGCTGTGCAATCAAAGTCAATGGAAAAGCGACTTTAGCCTGCAAAGACAGAGTGAGTGATTTGGTCGAAATTTTTGGTGAAGATTTAGTGATTGAGCCACAGGATGAAAAACGTGCGATTAAAGATATGGTAATCGATAAAGGTGATTTTTGGAAAAAGTACAATACAGTACAGCCTTATTTGACAGCCACTATCGATGAAGCGCCGCAAAAAGAAAATCTGGTTTTACCTGAAGATGCTGATAAGATTGATGAAGCAGACTACTGTATCCAATGTGGTAACTGTTACTACTCCTGCCCGGCGGTAGAAGCAAATCCTGACTATCTCGGGCCTGCTGCTTTGGCCCTGACGTATAGATTTAATGCAGATGTGAGAGATGAAGCAATGGATGAGAGACTGGATACAGTCAATCAAATAGGTCCTGGAATATGGGACTGTGTAAAATGTTTTGAATGTGCTGAGGCATGTCCAAAAGAGCTGGATCCAATCGGGAAAATTACCAAGTTACACCAACAAACTTTTCAGGAAGGAAAAGCACAAAACAATGTTGCTGTGAGACATGCAGTAGGATTTAAGCCTTCCATCGCCAAACACGGTATTTTGGATGAGGGTGAACTGGTACGATACAGTGAAGGCAATATAGGGGTACTGAAGCATGTACCGGTTGCTATTAAGATGTTTAAAAAAGGTAAAATCGTACTACCGTGGAATATGCCAAAAAGTAAAAATATGGACGAGATTCAAAAGCTTGTTAAAATCGCATCAACTGCTAAGTTTAAGGGGAAATAATGAGTAAATTAAAATATGCACTATATACAGGGTGTACTGCCAAAGAGAGTACACCGGAATTGATGATGTCCACCATGGCGATTGCCGAAGCGCTGGATATCGAACTTGTCGTTTTGGAAGAGGCATCTTGTTGTGGTGCAAGCCATCTGCAGGATTTTGACGATCAGCTTTCATTGACACTCAATGCACGTAATATATCCTATGCTGAAAAACATGGTTTGACCATGGTAACAATCTGTAATACCTGTCAACTCAATACAGGCATGACCAAAGAGAGGCTAGACAGCAATCCCAAGCTGAAAGAGACAATCAACTCAAAGCTTGGTGAAGTTGGACTACACTACCAAGGTAGTAGTGAAGTGAAACATTTTTTATATGCTTTGATCGATGATTTGGGTGTTGAAGCTATTTCTTCCAAGGTTGTAAAACCACTAACCGATATGCAGATAGCGGCATTTTATGGTTGTCATAATATTCGTCCGGGAGAGTTGCAGCATGTGAGTAACGGCGGCGAAAATGCTTATGCACCGACTTCACTTGATAGACTGATTGTGGCACTTGGTGGTAAAAATGTCGAGTATGAATCAAAAAATAAATGTTGTGGTTTTCACGTAGAACTGCAAGCGCCAAAAACAGCAAACAGACTTTCTGGTACAGCGATGGAAGATGCGATTGATAACGGGGCTGAAGCTATTGTTACACCATGTCCGCTTTGTCATCTTCGTATGGATACGCAACAGGCACACATCTCTGAAGAGATGGGAAGAGATTTGAGTATTCCTATTTTGCATATGCCGCAGATGGTAGGGCTGGCACTTGGAATTGACCCGGTGAAATTGGGCTTGAAACACCATGTCTCTGATGTAACTTTTGCATAATATAGGATAGAATTTATCCTATATTAATAATGCTTATATTATAATCACTTATCATGATCAATTCATGAACAAAATATTTTAAAGGAAAAAAATGCCAAAAATTAATAAATACGTAGATATCGATACTGTAGAGAGAGAAGCGAAAAAAGATTTGATTGACAGACACTCACCATTTATCACTGTAGAAGGTGATGCTAAAAAAGGTGAAATGCTGGCTGTCAACGTTAAAATGGGGCAAGAGTATACACACCCTGATGATTTTGATCACTATATCGAAAGTATTACACTTTTCAACGGTGAAACAAAATTAGCAATGGCTACATTTGTGCCTGGTACACTGGGTAATGAAAAATCTCATGCAGAAGTCACTTTTAACATCCGTCCAATGGGCAAAAAACTGAACCTTGTTGCACATGGTTACTGTACAAAACACGGGATTTGGGAATCAACTCCTGTAGAAGTAGCAGTCGCAGAATAATTTTCTACTTATCATGATAGTGTCATAACTATCATGATAATTTAATACAATTTTAATTCCCCCTTAGATACCATATTTTCAATGAAGAACTTACAAGAACATAGGCTTTTACGTGAACTCTATCACTATAAAGCACTAGGATACAGCTATTTTTCAGATATCAAAAAACCTGTTATTGCAATTGAGCAAGAGCTGGATTTGCCTGATTCTTTGGAAGCATTGGAGTTGATGTGCCAACAGTGCAGCTTGTGTGATCTCTCAAAGAGTAGAAAAAATGTTGTATTTGGTGAAGGTAACCCGGATGCCGAGATTATGTTTATCGGTGAAGGTCCGGGCGCAGTAGAAGATGAAACAGGCAGGCCGTTTATAGGAAAGTCTGGTGAACTTTTAACCAAAATCATCGAAACAACACTTGAGATGAAAAGAGAAGATGTCTATATCGCCAACATTGTCAAGTGCCGGCCTCCGCTCAATCGTGTACCCAGTAAAGAAGAAGCACAGAAATGTTTACCCTTTTTAATAAAGCAGATAGAACTGGTAAAACCCAAGATCATCATCACACTCGGTGCGACTAGTTATCAGTATCTCAGTGGAGATTATGAGAGTGCCATCTCTAAAATACGTGGAGAGATGATACAATTTTCAAGGGCACTGTTGATGCCCACCTTTCATCCTTCATTTCTTCTGCGAAATCCTTCAGCAAAAAAATATGTCTTTATGGACATGAAAAAAGTAAAGGCTATGTTATGAAACAATTTACCATTTTGATCTTTTTATCCACTGCTCTTTTTTCTTTTAGTTTGAATTTTGATTTACCACCGGCCAAGGAAGAAGTGGTTGAGCCATCGGTTTTGGGTGCGAGAGTACAACCTTCACATCCAATCACACAGACCAAAGAGCCTACAACGATCTATGTCAAGCCAGAGGAAAATATAGATCTCTCACCAGTTATCTATGCCCAGTACCCTAAAATAGCCCTGCTTGTACCTCAAAAAGTAATTGGTAAATATGCCAACTCTATAGTAGATTCGATGCTTTCATATCTTGTTTTTAAAGACAGCAAGTTTCAATTGGAGCTTTTTAATTGTGAAGATGAGAGTGAAAAAAATATCTTAAAACAGTTGTCTCTGATGCATCATAAAGGGTATGAGATAGCCATAGCAGCTATGACACAAAAAGGTGCAGCGATCTTGGCAAAGTATGAACAGGGCATGCAGATTTATATCCCTACAATCAATAAAAAAGAGATTGATTTACAGAGTGATAATATCTATTTTGGCGGGATTGACTATGAAGAGCAGATTGACAGGCTGCTTACCTATGCCAGTGATAAAGTGGCGATTTTTGGAGATACCAGTGCACTGTCAAGAAAGTTGGAAAAATATGTGGAAAATGCCTCTTTTTCCGAGATTGGATATAGAAAAACGATTAAAAATCCAAAGGCCAATCTGACGCCTTTTATCAAAGACAATAAAAAATTGAAAAATGCTTCTATCTTTTTGAATATGCCTATGGTGAAAGCATCCATACTGGCATCACAGCTCAATGTAAATGATGCAGAAGCCAAAAATATACTATTGACACAGATTTGTTATAATCCACTGCTTTTTACTCTCACACAAAAAAAAGACAGAGAATTGATGATTATAGCAAATGCTATCAATCATTCAGATTTTAAACTAAAAGATATAAATCTGCTGTTTGGGCATAACCTGGATTTTTCATGGGTTAATTATTCTACGTCTATTGGATTGGATTATCTGGTGAAGCATTTTATCGATGGTAGTGATGAAACAGCATTTGCTGAAAAGATGATCAATAACCAGATAAAATATCATAACGATCTTCTCCAGGCAAAAACTTCTAAATTTGAGAGCATAAAAAGTGATTTTTAGTAAATTTTTTTTGCAATGAACCGATATTAGTTCTAGATGAATTACGATATATCTAATAAATTTAGAATAAAATAAAAGGTTTAATTTTTGAGAAAATTTAAAATATTATCAGAAATGTTGATTTTGGTGGGATTTGATATCATCTTCTACTTTATATCACTCTTGCTGGCTTATGGTACAAGTACTTTGTTTATCGATACGGATCAATTTTCTTTGAGCGATATGCTCTCTTTATGGTGGATCCCGATGATTATTTTGCTAAGCTTTGCCAATGAAGGCCTGTATACCAAGCGTCTGCCTTTCTGGGATGAAACACAAAGAATTTTCCAATTTTTGACACTTTCTATTTTAATCATCATGGTCATAGTACTCTTTGAAAATTTTCACGGAGAGATCCCTGTTTTTACACTGTTTCTTTTGTGGGCTTATGCCATTGTCATTTTCCCTATCGGTAAATTTGCCATTAAACACATCATGTATAAATTTGATTTTTATCAGAAAAAAACATTGGTTGTCGGTGCAGGTACAGCAGGTAAGGCAGCGGTCAAGGAACTTGGCAACCAGGACTATCTTGGAAGCAAAGTGATAGGTTTTTTGGATGATGACAAGAAAAAGATAGGTCAAATCAAACAGGTAGGAGAGAAACGTTTTAAAGTGCTGGGTGCGATCAAAGATTTTGATGAAATTGCACTGAGAGAGGATATTGAAACAGCTATATTGGCATTGCCGACTTTGCCGGCCAAAAAACTCTCTTCTTTGATTGTCAATATCCAAAGACATGTCAAAGAGTTAGTCATTGTTCCCGAAATCACAGGCGTGTCGCCACTCAATACAGAAACATTTCATGTCTATGATCTGGATCTTTTGATGCTCAAGGTCAATAACAATGTACGTTCGACTTTTAATCAAATTGCCAAGCGTACGTTTGATATCGTTGTTTCTGTACTGCTTTTGCCGATTTTACTTCCGGTGATTGGTATATTGGCATTTTTTATCAAAAAAGAGTCTCCTGGTAATGTTTTTTATGCCCATAACCGTGTAGGAAAAGATGGTGCTGTTGTCCCTGTGATGAAGTTTAGATCGATGTATTCTGATTCCAAAGAGCGCTTGGAAGAGTTGTTGGCAAGTGATCCTGAGATCAAAAAAGAGTGGGAGACCAACTATAAACTCAAAAATGATCCGCGTGTGACCAAAATCGGAGACTTTATCCGCAAAACTTCACTGGATGAACTGCCTCAAATCTTTAATGTCCTAAAAGGCGAAATGAGTCTGGTAGGACCACGTCCTGTTGTGGAAGAAGAACTCAATAAATATTATAAAGAATCTGCTGAATATTACAAAATGGTAAAACCGGGTATTACCGGTTTTTGGCAGGTAAGCGGACGTAGTGATACAGATTATGATTTTAGAGTAAAAGTGGACACCTGGTATGTTTACAACTGGTCTCTCTGGCTGGATATCATGGTTCTTATCAAAACAGTACGGGTAGTATTGCTTCGTGAGGGCGCATACTAAAGAACCTGCCTTACAATCTTAGTGTGGGATTAAATTCTCACACTCTCCTTTTTTTCTTACAATTTCATTAATAATTATATGCTAGAATCATTGTAATTGCATGTTCTCATCAGAAGAGTATTGGTTTTACAGGCAAGTCACAAAACAAGGATAGGTATGTCAGATAGAGAAGCACTGAAAGATGAATATATCGACCATATGATGCACCCTAGAAACTATGGTGTTATAGAAGCATATAGCGGAAAAGGGATTGGAAAAAATCCCCATAACAATGAGTTGGTGGAGCTCTATTTATTGCTGGATAAAGATGAAAATATTCAAGATATAAAATTTCAGGCAATCGGATGTATGAGTACAGTCGTTACCGGATCAATATTTACGGATATTGTCAAAGGCGAGAGTATTTACGAAGCAGAAGATGTGGCAGATGAATTTTTGAAAAAATTAGACAATGCACCCAAAGAAGAGCGGGCTTGTGCTGAAATGGTGGCCAAGAGTTTTATGGCAGCAGAGTTGAACTACCTGCACCAAAAAGAGGGCAAAGAGGAAAAAGAGTATACATTGCTGATTAGTGAAAATTGTGTAACAGATGATGCATAGTACTTTATTTGCCAAAAAACATGCATTGTGGCTGAAGATACTTTTTGGTGCTTTTAGTATCAAAGATGAAGCAATTTATGAGAGTTTATATGATTTTGCCATGATTGAATACCGTCATTTGGTCTGGCTGGGAGATGCTTTGGTCCTGGAAGCAAAAGCATTTGATTATGACAAAGATGAGATTTCGTTTCAGGCAAAAGACAATTTTGAACTTTTTTCTATCATGATAGAGGCATTTAAAACGATACAAAATGATTATCATGATAATGCCATGTTTGCACGTTTTCGTTCAGATGAACAATATTTCATAGAAAAATTGACATTTTTGCTAGAAGATGCGCATAACAATGCACCTATAGAAGCATTTGACAAGCGTAGAAAAATAGAGGGATATTCATTGGATCAAAGTCAAAGTGATGCTTTGATCATTTTTTTATTTGAAGAGACGTATAAAGAGTATGAACTCATTTTAACCTATACCTACAGTAATTTTTATACGGATTCCAAACTGCTTTCGGGTATATTTGGGGATTTGATTGATGAGTCTCACTTCCATCTCAAGAGTTTTGCACGTATGCTAAGCAAGATGGGTTTATTGGCCGTTCCCAGAACTATTGCAAAGCGTGTGTATCAGTTTGATGACTTGCAACAGTTTTTGATTGATGGTATCAAAGAAGAGGAAGGAGCCAAAGAAGAGTGCTTAAAATTGGCTCAAGCAGTCAATCATAAAGAGTTAAGTGCTTTTTTTAACTTTATCAATTATCAGGAAAATTATCATATTGCACTGATGCAAAAAGCGTTGGATTATTTGGGAGAAAACGATGGGACTATTTAAAGCGACATTGACGAATAGCGCTTCAAGGGTTTTTGGGAAACTGGCATCAACAGCATTTCCACCTTTGATACAGCTAGGTATCAATAAACTCTACACCGGTATCACGGGCGTTGATCTCTCTGCATTTTATCCCCATAGCCATTATAAAACACTGAATGCACTTTTTACAAGAAAATTGCGGTTTGAACGGGAGTTTTCGAAAGATCCAAAGACAATTCTTTCTCCATCTGACTCATTTATTACAGCAGAAGGTGTGATAGAAGCGAGTGATGCCTTGCAGATTAAGGGATTTTCCTACAATATACGCGAGTTGCTTACAAAAGAGATAGAAAACAACAATATCGAAAAACTCATCGGAGGCAAATATATCAATTTTTATCTCTCTCCGATGGATTATCACCGTTATCATACACCTATGGATATGACAGTACACCGTGTGGTACATGTTCCCGGCCTGCTTTATCCGGTCAATTTTAAATATCTAAAAAAAGTTCCCGCTCTTTTTGTCAAAAACGAACGTGTCATATTGGAGTGTTATGATTCTAATCACAAACTCTTTTATATCGTCCTGGTGGGCGCTTTAAATGTCGGGAAAATGACGCTCTCTTTTGATGAACGTATCGAAACAAATATCGAGGCTGATACTATAAAGGTTTTTGATTATGATGAAGGTGTATTTTTAGCAAAAGGTGAAGAATTGGGTATGTTTATGATGGGTTCAACCATTGTGATGCTGTTTGAAAATGGGTTTGTCGATTTAAATGATAAAGAAGGCAGAAATGTTCGTTTTGGAGAGATAGTAGCAACCAAGCATTGAGACTTGGTTGCAAATAACTATTTTTTTAATTTTTTCGCTTTTGCTTTTTTGAGTGATTTTTTCGCTTTTTTCTTTGCTTTTGCTTCCGCTCTTTTTGTTTTGTCACCAGCGGTTTTTTTGGTTTTTTTGGTTTTTTTGGCCTTAGTCTCTTTTAATTTCTTCGTAGTTTTTGCTTTTGTCTTATCAGCGACTTTCTCTTTTTTTGCTTTTACAGCTTTTTTGGTACTCTTTTTTGCTTTAGTGACTTTTTTCTCACTGTTCTTAATCCCTTTTTTGGCATTGTCAGCGATCTCATCACCGATTCCTGGAATCGCTTTTAAATCTGCAGCGGACTTTAATTTGTGTGTTTTTCGATACTTGATGATAGCAGTTGCACGTTTTTCACCGATACCTTTGATGCTCATCAAATCCTCTTTGGACGCAGTTTGAAAATTCATCGCAAAAAGCGAGACAGCGGTAATTGTAAGTAATAGTAACAATTTTTTGATCATTTTATTCCCTTTTGTATTTTTATAACAAAACATTATAACTAAAAAAAGTGAAATTATTGTGGATATTTTTTGGAAAGAAAAAAGAAAATTTTATTGCAAGGGAAAAACTCCCTTACAATAGGATTAGCATGAATATGTTGAGATATATTCAAATGCTGTTGGACGACCTTCAACAGGTATAACATGTCTTTCAAATTGATAGTCTATATATGTTTGAATAAAATCATCATTCATGATTGGTGAAAGGAATGCATGATCTTCCTGAAGACCCTCAAGCGCATCTCTGAAACTGTTTGGCAGTTCAGGGATTTTTCTTTCTGCTATTTCAGCACGTGATAACTCAAACAGATCTTCATTAAACGGACCAACAAGTTCATAACCGCCTTTTTCAATACCATCAAGACCCGCCATCATCAATGTAGCAAAACAAAGATAAGGACAAGAAGTGCTATCAGGGAAACGTGTTTCGATTCTGGTCGCTTTTTCACCTGCACCGTAAGGAATACGACAAGCAGCTGATCTGTTTTGGCTGGAATAAGTTAAAATTCTTGGTGCTTCAAAACCAGGAAGAAGTCTTTTAAATGAGTTGGTACTTGGGTTGGTGAAAGCAGCAACAGCTTCTTTATGATGGAAGATGCCAGATAGATAGTCAAGTGCTACTTTTGAGAGGTTTGCATATTCACCCTCTTTGAAAAATAAATTTTTTCCATCTTTCCACAATGACTGGTGTACATGCATACCATTTCCATTATCATTATAGATAGGTTTTGGCATAAACGTTGCTGTTTTACCATTAAGATGTGCAACCATTTTAACGACATATTTGTATTTTTGTACATTGTCTGCAGCTGTGATGATATCAGAAAATACAATACCAATCTCATGCTGACCCTGTGCTACTTCATGGTGTCCAAGTACTACTTCAAGACCTACATCTTCAAGCACCTGCATCATCTCAGCTCTTAAGTCAACACCTGAGTCCATTGGCATGACTGGAAAATAACCACCTTTGATACGAGGCCGGTGTCCCATATTGCCCATACCTTCATATTCGGCATTGTCAGCCCAGTGACCTTCATCAGTTTCAACTTTAAATGATTGATGGTTGTCATTATCTACAATTTTGACATCATCAAAAATAAAAAATTCGTTTTCAGGACCAAAGTATGCAGCATCTGCTACACCTTTTTCTTCAAGAACCTTTAATGCTTTTTTAGCAATTGATCGTGGACATTTGGCATAAAGTTCATTTTCATAGATATCATAAACGTCACAAATCAAAACGACGGTAGCATCAGCTGTAAACGGATCCAGGAAAGCAGACTCTACATCAGGCTTAAGAAGCATGTCTGATTCATTAATTGGCTGCCAATTTTCAATAGATGAACCATCAAATGGTAAACCATGCTCTAATGAGTCGGCATTGACAGCACTCATTCTGTACGAGATATGATGCCATGCTCCTTTGATATCTGAAAATCTGAAATCAACAAATTCTACTTCATTTGATTCACAGTACTTAAAAAACTCTTCCGTATTGTTTACGAATTTTCCCATTGTTTCTCCTAAAAATTTTGTCTTTTTATTTTATCTAAAGTTAGGAAAAACTTATATAAAAGTCTGCCTAAAAATTAATCATCTCTCTTTGGCGCTCTTTAAAAGTAGCACAGCGGCTGTATCCAAAAGCCTTTGCTTTGGCTTCTATCTCTTTGCTTTTAAAGCCTACCTGTTTGGGATGGTGGGCATCCGAAGAAAATGTGATTGGTATATCATGCTCTGCGATGAGTTCTAAAAGTGCATCACCGGGATAGGCTTCTTTAACAGGTTTGCGGTATCCGGCTACAGAGAGTTCTACGGTCATATCTGTTTGTTTGATAGCTTTGATGGCATCCTTTGCCAGCAGACGGATATCTTTTTTTGGAAAAAAACCAAAGATTTTGATCAAATCCAAATGCCCTACAATATCAAAAAGACCGCTTTTTGCCATGGCTTTTATCTGGGCGAAATAGTCCTGGTAGATTGTATCGATATCGCGATTTTTATACTCATCGATATATTCCGGATTGTCAAATCCCCACTCTCCTAGAAAGTGAACAGAACCGATAAGATAATCTACATTGGCATCCAAAACACGTTTGTCCATGTGGCCTTCTAAATAATCCACTTCATATCCCAGTAAAATTTCTATCTTGTCATGATAGCGTTCTTTTGCCTCTTTTACGGATCTTTCGTAGTCAACCATCTCTTCAAAACCCATACGATAAAGTGGATCAAAATCCATCGGTGCATGATCAGAAAATCCAAAATATGCTGTTTGATGTGCAATGGCAGCTTCGATGTATGCATCAAGAGAACCTTTGGCATGCTTGCACCTAGGAGTGTGATTGTGTAAATCTACCAGCATTTAATAAATCCTTTTCTTTGTCGATATAGTATTATAGGAAAAATCTGCTTTATGGAGAAACGTGCTATGACACAAGAAGAACTAGATGCTTTGATGGCCGGCGATATGGACTTGGATGATGATGTCGCCGTGGAAGAGGAAATAGGGCAGGAAGATGATGAAACTGCGCAAGAAACTATCTTGGAAGATAAAGAGGAAGATCATTATCGCGTTGAAGCCTCCCAGTCGTGGCCGCCACCACCCCCGACAAATGATCACAAAGTCGTCAACCAGCTTGATGATGTAACAAAAGACTCTGAAGTCAAAGCCGGTGAAGTTTTTGATAAGTTGGAAAATATCAACAATATCATGATGAATATAGAAAATGCCATGACAGAGCAGAGCAAACTGATCGAAAAGAATATTGATATTTTTGAAAGACTCTCTACAAAATTTACGACAATTGAAAGTTTTAAAACTGCATTGGAAGAGAATAGAGAGGCACTTTCAAAGTGTGAAGAAGTCATCAGCGATGCACAAAGCGGAGGTGATGAAGTGATGATGACGATGGATGTGATGCAGTATCAGGATATCCATAGACAAAAAATAGAACGTGTTATCAATGTCATGCGGGCACTATCGGGGTATATGAGTTTGTTGTTTGAATCCAATGTAGAGGATGACAAAAGGGTACAGTCGGCGGTGCATATTGAGGGTGATGGTACAGCAGAAATTGCAAGTGCTGATGATATTGAAGCTTTGATTGCTTCATTTGGACAAAAAGGACAGTAGATGCATTCTATTACAGATTTTACAATTAGTGCCACTGAAAACTTTTTTTTGCATACTTTGCAGATGCAGGCCAAAGTAGAAGCGAGAGATAGTGCAGAAGAGATTTATACGACGTTGATTACTTTGTGTTCAGAGGATGTGGAGTATCACTTTTTTCTGTGTATGCATGAATCAATGTTACAGAAGATGGCAGCAGAATTGCTTTTTGAAGACAATCCTGATCAAGATACGATGATCGATCTTTTAAATGAAAGTGCCAATCTCATCATAGGCAATGCCAAAGTACTGTGGGAAGAGAGTGAGCCTAAGATTGAGTTGAAGTTGACAACACCCCAGTACCAGGGATATTTTGAGAAAAATTTTTCTAAAGAATTTGACCAGAGGATTTTTTTAAAAGCAGAAGATGAAGCTGTGATGATAGGCATAAAAGCGCAAAAAATGTATGCTAGCGTGTAAGAGAAGATGTCAAAGCAGATTTTGACATGGATAGCAGTGTCGGTGCTGTCTGCCTGTGTCTATCTCTATGCACAGACAAATCCTCCTCCTATCAAAACCACACATCTCAAACAAGCCCAAATCTTAGACAGCAATGAAGACGAACAAGCATTTACTTACTTAAATCACTTGCGTTTTAAAGCAGGCATGTCCCCATTTTTACATAATAATGCACTACAAAGAGCGGCAAAAAAACATGCGGATTATCTCACCTATCATGATAAGATTGGACATTATGAAGAAGCAGGAAGATTTGGATTTAGCGGGGTGCTTCCCAAAGACAGAGTGGTACAGGCGGGATACAAGAGTGGTATGAGTATTGAAAATGTCTCTAACAAAACGCTAGGCTATAAAGCATCGGTTGACGGCCTCTTTTCAGCTATTTATCATCGTTTTGGATTTTTGGACTTTCAAGTTGATGAAGTGGGTATCGGGGTTTCCCAAAATCCCAAAAATTTATGGGACAGTGCGTATGTATATGATATGGGTATTTATGAGATCAATGATCTTTGTAAGGGGGTAAGTTTTACCGGGCAGGGTGCTTATACCTATGGGGTATGTGCACAAAAAGCATTTAAAATCAAAAAATATGCTTTTGATGAGGCATATAATGCCTGTTATCAAAGAAATAAAAAAGTTGTGATTTATCCTTATGATGGACAAAGTGATGTGCCGCCTGCTTTTTTTGATGAGCTGCCTGATCCTCTGCCAGAGTATCGTGTGAGCGGATTTCCAATCAGCATCCAGTTTAATCCCTATTATTTTAAGATGGTGCGTATCAAAAGTTTTGAACTTTTTTTAGGTGATGAAAAGATAAAAGAGACAAAGGTTTATGATCATATCAGTGATATCAATTCACTGTTTAAGCGCAATGAATTTGCTCTTTTCCCGCTTAAGCGCCTCAAATGGAACAAGCGCTATCGTGTCAAAGTCATCTATAGTGTGGATGGAGAGTTAAAGACAAAAGAGTGGCACTTTAAAACACGCAAACTTTCGAGAAAGCCTATCATGATAGATCAGGAGAAGATGCAGGTCAAGATCTCTTCTACTGATGCGACAATACTCTATTTTGTACCCAAAGATGGTGAAGATATATTGGGTGATATTGAGTATGATGCTGCGTTGGATATCACATTTATCGATAAAAATACAATCAAAATTCAGACAAAAGCACCAAAGGGGAAAACATTTTTTCTGCGTGTTTCAGGACGCGAGATCAGATTGGTGGTGAAATAATGCTTCTATAAAAGCAAAGGCTTGTTATCATGATAGATATTTTATAAGAGAGTATTCTGAACAAAAACACTTGTGAACGACTCTATAGCCGTTTTACGGCGCAGTCTTAGTGAATAAGTGTGTTTGTTTAGAATATCCAAAAGGAATACCTGTGAAAAAAGTAGAACTGCTTTCGCCTGCCGGAAATTTTGAAAAGATGAAGATAGC
>JANTGR010000050.1 GCA_024762875.1 Sulfurospirillum sp. | reverse complement strand
TTTAGAGTTAAGCACTTTGTGTTCCAATTTATAGACTAAATTTTGAATAATTTCATTTAATTCATAAGTTGATACACTATTTGGATATTCTTCTGTAAAAAGGAGACGATACTTTGAACTTTTGGAGATAGTGTCATCTTGAGAAAGAGATCCTAAATATGTCAAGTTGAGGGATGCATCTAAATTATTGTCAGCTACATTTTTTATTTTATTATATATTAAGTTTCCTTCTTTGCTATTGCTGACATTATTAAGAATGAGATTAATATGGTTATTGATCTTTGAAGTGACTTTGATTGTTGCATAGGCATCAGTGATCGCAGAGGGATCAGGCATAGTCAGGACAATGACTTCATCTGCTTCTTCTAAAAAAAGTTGTACATTGCGGCCGATACCAGCACCTGTGTCGATTATGAGATAATCGAGTGAATCCAGAAATCCGGCTTCTTGCATAAAGCGGTCAAGGATGATTTGATTGTTATAGTCAAAAATCTCATCACCACTTTCACCAGGAATGAGCAGCAGGTTCTCTTTGACTTCGATGACTATCTCTGAGAGGCTGCATTCTCCTTTTAATACATGCAGCAGGTTTTTAGTAGCTTTGACATTAAAAATGATGTCCAAATTTGCCAGACCGATATCTGCATCAAATACCGCCACCCGATGGCCACTGTTTGCCAGGATATTTGCCATATTGGCACTTAAAGTACTTTTTCCGACACCTCCCTTACCACTGGTAACAGCGACAATTTTTGTTTTGATCTCTTTATCATTGATTTCACTGTTGACGATTTTTTGAAGTTTGTCAGCCTGTGTTATCATTTACTCTCCTTGTTGTATCCATGAAAGATACAGTCAACTAAAAAATCACCCGAAGCGGGCATAATATCATCCGGTACTTCCTGCCCCAGCGAAAAATAACTCAGTGGCAGTGATGTTTCGGTAGTCAGTGAAAAGATATTGCCAAATCCCTTGGTCTCATCAAATTTTGTCACGATCATCGTGTCCAGTTTTAAAAAGGAGAAATTGGTGTAGATATCTCTCAAGTCTTCCAGTTTTGTGGATGCAGATACGACTAGATTGACATCGATGCTGCGGTCGCTGGCATGTATAAACTGTTGAATCTTCTGTAGCTTTTCCTTATCAAACTGTGAAGAACCTACGGTATCTATCAAAATCAAATCACAATAAGAGAGTGTATCCAATGCTTTTTGAAAATCCAGGGTATCAACCACATCTTCTATAGGCAGTTTCATCATTTTGGCATACTGGAAAAGTTGTTCCAGTGCACCTATACGGTATGTATCCAGGGTAATAATACCTACTTTATAATGATGTTCGATAAAAGAAAATCTTGCTGCGAGCTTGGCCAATGTTGTTGTTTTTCCCACACCGGTAGGACCCACTAGCATCATGATTTTTTTGTTGCCTTTTGGGATTTCACGTTCGATCCTGACACCAATCATCTTTTTAAGCAGCACCTGAAAATAACGTTCAATAGTCTGCGGGGAGTTTTTCATATAAGATGGCATGTGCTCCAGTGTGCTTTTCATGATATCATCAAGATGGCTCTGTGCCATGCCGCTTTTTTTGGCACTATTGTAGATTCCGGCAAATTCCGGTGGGATAACGAGATTGGCACGTTTGTCAGATTTCTCTTCCCAGAGGATTTCCTGGAGATTGTCCAGTTTGTTGTTGAGTGAGCGTAAATCATCTTCCAGTTTTTCATATTTGTTATCTTCTGGCTGGCTGGGGAGAGATAGGTTTTGCTCTTCGTGCACTTTGGTTGAGAGTGCTTTGGCATGGTGTGAGATATCAAGGATGACATCCTCATCCAGAAGGGCAGGTTTTTTCTCTTTTTTCAAAGCAACTTTTTCACGCTCTTTTTTGGCTTCTACCGCAACGACGACTTCATAGAGTGCTTCTGTGGTGAGCGTCTTTTTTTTCAGTTGTTTGGTACTGACAACCAGGGCATCTTTGCCACAGGTATTTTGTGCTTTTTGCAAGGCAATGGCTGGATTTTCTCCGCTAAAAGTATAAAGTTTCATCAACACACCTGATTTGATATATAGCTTAAAGGTATCAACACTGATTCCCTTTCATGAAAATGCGGGTGGGGAATAGTTAAATATCTTGAATTAATAGATATTTTATCATAAAATATCATATCTATATCTAAAGTACGCGGACTATCTTTAAAAGCTCGGATTCGTTTAAACCTTTTTTCGACATACAGGATATAACGCAGGAGTTGCTGTGGTGAAAGGTCGGTTTTGATTATCATGACAGCATTGTAAAAATCATCCTGTTCCAGATAGCCAAAAGGAGGATTTTTTAATATAGGAGAAGTTTCAACCAGTGATAACACTGTGCTCTGCTGAAAATAATAAAAAAGTTTTATAAAGCGCTTTTTGACATCTCCGACATTGCCACCGATTCCCAATGTCGCACAATGTTTGAAAGCAGAGACAGAAGAAGTATGAAAGGGGAAGTATTTATCATGATAGAGTGTCAAATCATCACGAAGTTGTGTCACTTATAAGATCTCCACTCCGTTGGCACTGACACGTATCATATCTTCGATGCGGACACCAAAAGCATTGGGTAGATAGATTCCCGGTTCAATGGTAAAGATCATATTTTCTTCTATCAGCGTTTGTGAACGACTGGAAATAAAAGGTTCTTCATGTATATCCAGCCCTACACCATGCCCGGTGGAGTGCACAAAATAGTCACCAAATCCAGCCTTTTCTATGATTGCACGTCCTGCTTTGTCGATGTCAGAGGCTTTCACCCCTGGCTTGACTGCTTTGATGGAGGCTTCTTGTGCTTTTAACACGGTGTCATAGACTTTTTGATGTGTTGCATCACTGAAAGACTGTTGTTTAGCAAAGCTTATATTACCGTCAAATTGGGCACAGCGGGTTCGGTCTGAACAGTAGCGTGCATATTTGAGTCCGGCATCAACCAGCAGGTGATCACCCAATGTCAGTATTTTGTCTGTAGGCAGGGCATGTGGTTTGGCAGCATTTTCTTCGATAGCGACGATAGGCTCAAAACTCAGTGCATATTCTCCATGTTTTTGAAACTTTTCTATGGCATCAAAAAAGAGATATTTTTCATTTTTCCCTTTTCCATGTGCATTGAGATGCCTGGCAAAAGTATCAAATGCCGCAGCCCCAAGTCTGGCTGCTTCGCGGATGATAGCGATCTCATCTTCTGACTTGATAATGCGCTTTTTTTGGGAAAAATTTGCAGCAGGTGTGAAGGTGATATCCAAAGCAGATGAGAGCTTTTGATAAGCATCTACTGTCCACTCTTTGGGATCAAAGCAAAGCTCTTTTATGTGGGAATTTAGGAGGATTTCTGCTGCTTTTGCCTGTAGATCCTGCGCCTCGATAACGGCTGCACCTTTGACTTTTTCATTGGCTTCGAGTGTGTAGCGGGGATCTGTGATAAAAAACTTTTCACTTCCTAATACGATAAATATTTCATTGTCGCATGAAAAGCTGCACTCATAATAGACAGCATTTTCATCGATTAGGATATAGTTTTGCATTAGGCAGGTTTTTGTTCGTTCTGTGCAGTTTGCATAGCCTGGAGTTCCTGGAGGATTTGTACCATACCAACCATCGCCATATGATAAGAAAATGGACCAAAACCAGCTATCTGTCCTGCACAAACGGGTGCAATGAGAGATTTTGACCGAAATTCTTCTCTGGCATAGACGTTGGAAATATGTGTTTCAATCGTAGGAATAGAAACCGCTTTGATAGCATCACGAATGGCAATTGAAGTATGGGTGTAAGCGGCTGGGTTGATGATGATCCCTTGGGCATCACCCAGACATTCCTGAATTTTATCAACGATTTCACCTTCAAGGTTTGATTGAAAAAAATCAATTTCAATATTGCTTTGCTGGGCATATGCTTTCATTTGTGCATGAATATCTTCTAATTTCATTGGCCCGTAAATATTTTGTTCACGGACACCGAGCATATTGAGATTTGGACCCTGGATGACTTGTATTTTCATTTTTTACCTTTATTTTGTAATAATAGGCGATATTATATCTACTTAAAGATTAAGGCAAAAGCATGAAAATAGTACGCGCAGATTATATCCTCACCTGTAATGACAAGTTTGAGATTTTAAGAGACAGTGCCATCTGTTTTGGAGAGAAAATAGAAGCGATCGGTTCTGTAGAAAGCTTGCGAAAACACTATCCTCAGGCAGATTATCATGATAGTGGCAGGCACTCAGTGTTGATGCCCGGACTCATCAACCCGCATGTACATCTGGAGTTTTCAGCCAACAAAACAGATCTGCGTTACGGAGACTTTATCACCTGGCTGCAGAGTGTGATCGTGCATCGGGATACCCTGCAGACAAAGTGCCAGCAAAAGTGTATTGATGAGGCTTTGGATGCTATCATGATAAGTGGTACAACGACGATTGGTGCAGTGAGCAGTTTTGGGGGCGATATGCTTTCTTGTGCACATTCTGCACTCAATGTTGTCTATTTCAATGAAGTACTGGGATCCAATCCTGCAGCTGTGGATACACTGTATGGGGATTTTGCGGGAAGGCTGCAAGAGAGTAGGGGGTATGAAAGTGCCAGTTTTATTCCGGCCATATCCGTGCATGCACCATATTCTACACACTATGTACTTGCGCGTAAAGCCCTGCAGGATGCCAGGGATTTTGGGATGGTCGTTTCGACACATTTTATGGAGTCGGATGCTGAAAGAGAGTGGCTTGACAGTGCTGAAGGGGATTTTAAAAAGTTTTTTGAACCTTTTGCACCTGATGCCAAACCAGTCAATGAACCGATAGAATATCTAGCACTCTTTGAAGGGGTCAAGACGCTCTTTACCCATGCGACAAAAGCACGTGATGAAGAGTTGCAGATGATGCAGGATATAGGCTCCATCACACACTGTCCGCGTTCAAACAGGCTGCTTGGCAATGGACGACTGAGTCTGGAAAAACTGGAGCATTTCACTTTGGGCACGGATGGACTGAGTTCAAATGACTCACTGAGTCTTTGGGATGAGATGCGTGCTGCTTTGATGATGCATCATCAGGCTCCATTGGAAAAATTTGCCGCGAGGCTGATTTCTTCTGCAACATGCAGCGGGGCAGAAGCATTAGGGCTCAATAAGGGTACAATAGAGCAGGGTAGAGATGCAGATCTTATCATGATAACTTTACCTGATGCTGTGAGGGAAGATGAGAGTCTGGCATTGGTGCTGGTGCAGTTTGCAAAAGAGGCACAGGCCGTGTATATAGCAGGAAAAGTTGTAAAATAGCCCCATGATGGGCTTGACATATGTCAAGATAAAAGTATGTTTGATACATTTTTAGAGAAGTTGGAGCTGAGGGCTTATCACATTTTCAAACCTTATCATTCTTTCACAACTTATGTGGGAGTAGAAGCGAAATTTAGCTACACTAAAAAAGCATAACATAGAGGGGATTATCATGCTTATATTATTGCCATTGGATAGCAGAGACAGTGAAGAAGCACAGCTTACAAATCTGTCAAAAGTGACAACCTGGGGATTGGTTGATTTGCAAGAGGGGAAAGTACAAAAGATTGATTTTTACGATGATTGGGAAGCGATCGATGATTATTTTGAGTGTGTTGTAGTCGTCAGTGCCCAGGATGATATCGAAGCTTTTAAAGAGCAGTCTATTCCTGTTTTGGAAGCACAGATGCAGCGAAGCATCGATGATGTGATGGAAGCGTTTTTATTTAGAGAACTTTATGAGATAGAACAATAGGAAGAAAATGTACGAATGGATACTTTATACCCACATGGTGGGTGCGGCTACGTGGATTGGCGGCTCGATGCTGCTTTTTGTTTTGGGCATCACGCTGCGTGACAAGGCCGCGCAACAAGTAGTCTATTTTTATATCGGACCCTTGTATGGGTACTTTGAAGCAGCTGTTTTGGTTGTTTTACTCGTCACCGGCTCTTATCTGTATATCAGTAACGGCTTTCACAGCAACCCTGAGAAATTTACCTATGAACTCGGGTTTTATATGCATATCAAGATAGCACTGGTCGTATTGATTACGATTGCAACGGTGCTGCATATGATCATTTCATTAAAAGCCAATGGTCGGGAGAAGAGTTTTAAAGAAAAAATCATTGGACGTGGTACTTCTTTATTGATTTTTATTTTAAATTTTGTGATTTTATGGCTGGCGATGCAGGTTCGCACAATTCTTTAAATTTCAGTTTTATGAAAGTAATATTATCATAATCTCTTTAGCGGATTTCTATATTTTTAGAGAATTCTAAAAATTGCGTATTCTGAACAATCACACTTATTCACTAAGGCTGCGCTGTAAAACGGCTGTAGAGTCGTTCACAAGTGAGTTTGTTCAGAACACGCAATGATTTTATAATGAAGGATAAAAATGAAAAAAATTTTATTGGTTGTGATGTTTTTGTTTAGCACTCTGCAGGCAGATTCATTGGGTAATGTGGGTATCGGGTACTCCAAGGGGGACAATGACGGTGATATGGTGACAGCTTTTGGATCACTCAATGTCATCGCAGGGGCTGCTTTAAGACTTGAGTACACAAAAAATATCTCAGAACACCCGGAGTTTTCAAAAGAAGATGTCAGCCGGTATGGGCTTTTTGCTACTTACGAACTGTCACTGCTGCCAGGATTTTCTGCAACGCCAAAGATCGGGCTTGTGAAGGTTGATGGAGAGTTTACAGCACTGGGTGCTGCCAAAAAAGTGACTGATTCTGAGACGAAGTTTACGTACGGTTTGGAATTGGACTACTACTTCAATAATCAATTCAGTGCATTTTTGGGTTATACTGATTATGGTGATAAACTGGATGTGAAAAATCTGAGTGAAACTGAAAAATCAGCACTGGATTCTGCCAATTTTATCCTGGGTTTTAAACTGCACTTATAAGTTTAAAGCTGCCCTTTACTTACTTGATGAGACTTTTCTCATCAAGTTTTAAGAGTATAAATTCCCCTCTCATAAATTCGATATCATTAATTTTCCCTACAACTGTGACAATCTTTTTACCGGAACTGGTGATATGTACATCTGCATCAAATATGATATCACTGTTCTCTTTGATGGGATTTAGAAAATCAATATTGACACCGATAATAAACATGTTTTTTTCATTGACTGCTGCTGTTGCGGCAAAAGTTGCTGCTGAAAAGATCGCACCGTCATAGATCAAAGCGCTCTCTTTGACTCTTTCACACTTGTCTGACTCTATCATGATAGTGGCATGGTTGGGACTCAGGGCAAGGAGCTTATAAGCATTGTTTGTGAGTATATTGGTATGTGTATTGAGTTTTTGTATCTCAGTGATCTCTTCTATCTCTCTATCCAGTACGGCTTCTTCCATATTTTCCCCTGTATTGCTATGGAAGTATTATCGGATAAAATTGCGGTAAATTTAGAGTGTTGCTTTGATATAGACTCTTTTGGGTGCAGGATAGCCTTCTACTGTGTAATTTGGATCATTTTTATCCAAAAATGTGTCCAGGCTTTGCCCTGGGATCCACTCTGTTTTTCTTTGTTCATTTTCCATCGTTTTGCGTACTTCCAGTACTTCTACGCTGCTGAATCCGGCACGTATACACCAGTTTTTGAGTGCTGCTATCGTAGGAACGAAGTAGATATTTGGAATTTTTGAGTAGGTTTTTTTCGGGGTGAGTGCAACTTCTTCTTCACCATCTATCATAAAAGTATCTAAAAAGAGTTCAGCCCCTTTTACCATGCTTTTTTTGAGAGATTTCAAAGAAGAGACGGGATCACTGCGATGGTACAAAACACCCAGGCAGAAAACAGTATCAAATTTTTCTTGGTAAAATGCCAGATGCTCGATGCCCAGCAGCTCATATTTGATGTCACTTTTGACAAAATGGTTGATAAAATCAAATTGTGTTTTGCACAAAGGGGAAGGGTCAAAACCAATGATGCTTGCAGGGTCCTCTTCCAGCATACGAAACATATAGTAGCCATTGTTACAGCCTACATCAGCAACTTTTTTACCCTGTAAGTTAAAATGAGGTTTTAAGAGATTGTATTTTATGGCACTGTTCCATTCACTGTCGATAAAGGTATCAAAAAGATGGAAGGGGCCTTTTCGCCAGGGCTTCATCAGGCGGGCAGTTTGGTCGATCTCATCACGTACCTGCTGGGGGATGGGTGCTTCTATCATGATAGTATCTGAGATAGTGACCTTTGCGTCAATGTCCGGGAGTTTGTCCAGTGCTGTTCGCAGTGGTTTTATATCTTTCCATGTGAGCCATTTTTCACGCTCTTTTTGTATATCCTGGATATTCATTATTTGTCAAAGTCTCTGTAATCAACGAGATTTTTTGGGCACTCTTTTATATATTGGCCATCCGCATTGTAGTACTCTTTGCAGTCATTGTAGAGTCTTGTTGAAACGCCTGTATCTGTAAAGTATAAGCAGCCTTGTAACAGCAATAAAAGGGATATTAAAAGTAGATATTTCATAGTCTGATTGTAACGCAAATGCGGTTAATGTTCACTTTTGTAGAGAAAATCAATACCGCTGGATTCAGGGCTGAACATGATATCAGTTTCAAAACGATTAGAATTTTGGTACTTGACTTTGATGGATTGTACGATATCATTGATATAGATGACTGTTATTTTTTTGGATAATTTTTTACCTATTTCCACACCCAGTCCACCCTGCTCATTGGTGGAGAGAACCAATTTATCCAGAGAGAGTCCAAAGTTTTTCACGATCTCTTTGGCAAAAGTATTTCCCAGCATCGATATGGCTTGCGTAGAAGAGCTGCCGCTGCTCTCAAATAGTGAATCCGTTGTGGTAGAAAAAAGAAGCATGGAGAGAATATCACTTTGGCTGAGGAAAGGATTTGAACTAAAATTGACGATAGGTGAATCAAGTGTGCCGGTGACGATGATATCTATGATATAGGGGTTGCTGCTATATTGGGCTTTGAGATTGAGGTAGGGGTTGAGGATGTCACCGCCAAAGAGAATTTCACCCGGCTGAATGACAAACTCTTTATCGGCCTGGGTGTAAGTACCCTTATTTACAATCACACGACCAAGCAGTTCAATATTTTGCTGTGGTACTTTCCATATCTTGATGTCCGGTGTGACCTTCACATCTATCTGGGGGACTTTATAGGTGATGGGTTTTTGTGATGAAACAGAAACATCTATGGAAAAATCACTCTTTTTTTCTGCTGCCATTGCTTTTCGCATCTCTTCTTCCTGGATGATGATAATATCAGGATCCTGTATATTGTGTGTTTTTCGGTGTTCATAGGTTACAACGCCTTTTTTGATGGCTACATCACCTTCTACATGGATACGCTTTTGTGCCATAGTGGTTTGAATGTCCGTATCAAAAGTGATATCTCCTTCTTTGCCCTGATAGTGGTAATTTTTTGCAGTTGAGTTAAAAACACCGCTTTTTTCTGTGATATTGTAGCCGCCTTTGGTGCGCAGGGCATCATTGACCCAAAAAGAGAGCAGTTGTAGTTTTTGATCTTTAAAAATAACAGTAGAAGGTTTGGTCGCATAAAAATACCGGTCATAATCCAAATAGCTATGCAGTTTATAATGATCAAGTGTATAACGATCGTTTTCAGTGTGCAGCGTCATATGGATTTTTTCTGCAAAAGCAAATTTATTGAGAGTGTATTCGTAAACAAACCATCGACTGAATACCTGGGCTTTTATATGCTTGAAATCCTGGATAGTTGCATTGAGTTCTACTTCACCGTCATAGGGCTCTTTTGAAAAAGTATAAAATCTTCCCAACTCTTCCTGCAGGGTTTTCAGTGAAAATGTATGGGTATGCAGTGTCAGATTTTCACGATTTTGCAAAGTCAGTTTATCCTCTGGCAATATCAGGGTATTGACATAATAGGAGTTGTTGAAGTCATAAGAAAAATGATTGACCAATTGCTCTTTTGGCGCATGCAGCGAGAGAGTCAGATTTTGTTCTTGATAACCTATATCAAAATCAGCAGGAAAGATATTGTGGAGTTTGATATTTTTATCTATTTGTTTCAGGATACTGTTTTGGCTGAGTGTGGCTTTTGTTTTGCCTGTGACAACTCCATGTTCGATCTTTGTTACGCCCTTTATATTGACTGCATTGGATGTGATATTTGACTCTATCATGATAGGACTTGACTGTGCAAAATCCAGTGCCATGCTGGCATCCAGTACAGCTGTGGTCTTGGAAAGAGGTGCGGGAATCTGCGGAAAATATCTGACCAGTTCCAAAGGCTTGGACTGCAGCTTGAAATCAGCCTTTTTAAAGTCATACATCTTATAAAGCAGGTGCAGTTTATCGGTCAGTAAATTGGCGATTAAGTCTTTACTGTTCCCTTGATAATGGATGATAGCATGATCAAAGATCGGCAAAGAAAATTTTGGAAAATGTTTTAATCCGTTGATTTTGATATCGCCGGCATAACTGAGGTTTTGGTCATAGACGAGCTTGTCTGTTAGCTGCAAAGAAGCTGCATATTTTGTCGAGAGACTGGCATCAGTGAGAACCTGCAGTTTGGAGTGGTTGATATCATAGCTGAGTTTGCTTTTTAATGCATCGATGGCAACGGGATAATCTTTGTAGCGTCCGCTGAAGAGTTGTTTGCTTTTTACAGAGAGGTTGGCATCAATACGTTTTTGATTGGCATGAAAGGTTAGATGCAGAGGGTTGAAGTTTTTAAAATTGATAAGCGAAGTGAACTTCTTCAGATAGGCATCTGAGAAATTGAGTGTTGATTTTCCTTGTAGATTATTGGCGCTTAAAGAACTTAAGATGACAGCTTTTCCCAGGTTGGTATCTGTTTGAAGAAAAATAGAATCAGCATTAAAAAGCAGTTTCTGTAAAGATCCCTGCAGCGCGTTTGCATGGAGCTTGAGTGTATGCAGTTTATAAGGTTTCAAGTCATAGGGTCTGACAGTGGCATCCAGTGTATCGATCTGTATATCTGTGATGAGTGTGAAGGGTTTTGATTGGTTGTCTTCTTTTTTTGAAAAAGTGTTGATGCTCTGTTGTATCTTGGCGATATCAATCTGTCCCAAAGAGAGCTTATGGAAGTGTAATAGCTGCTTTTGCAGTGAACCGTTGGCTATGATATTGCAATGGTCATTTTTGGTGTCAATGCTGAATTCTTTGATAGCGATATGTTTTAAATCGCTGGAGATATCATATATCTCAACTTCCAGACTGTCGATTTTTATCATGTTATTTTGGTAGGGCAGGGTAGAAAGATAGAGATGCGATATACTGATTTCAGGGATGGAAATATGGCTGGATGATGCTGTTTTATTGCTCTTTTTTTCACTATTGTTGATGATATTTTCGATATTTTTCAAATTAACATTTTTGAGTGAAAGTGTCTCAATCTCTATATCTGCTTTGATGAGGGCATGCAGATTCCAGTCTATTTCTGCTTCAGATGCTAAAAGCTCTCCTTTGTATTTCAGGTTTTTGACAGTCATTGTTTTTAGAAAATTGCCTGATATGCTCTCATAACTGACATCCAAACCGCTGGTCGCACGGTCAACAGCATATTGGAGTGTGCGCGGATCTGATAAAATATAGAGTAAAAAGACCAAAAGCAGGGCACCAAATTCAACTAACACCAGTGACCAGTGAAAACCTTTTGCTATACGTTTTTTCAAAATGACTGTCCTATCTGAAAATGCAGTGCGTATTGTGTGCTATCTTCAATATTGATACCAAAATCCAACTTAACGGGGCCGATAGGGGTATGATAACGCAGCCCAAATCCAACTGCATGCACAAAATCAATGGTAAATTCAAAACTTTTTTGGCTGATCATGGTAGCATCATAAAAAACAGCACCGTCAATCTTTTCATAGAGTGGATGACTGGCTTCCAGTGTGGTATCGACCAGGGTCTGGCCGCCTACTTCATCACACATACTGTCACGAGCCCCTAAGCGGTTATAGCCATAGGCACGGTTGGAAAAGGCACCACCTGCAAAAAAGAGTTTAGATTCCGGAAGGGCATTTTGAAATTCTGAGATCAAGCCCAGTTTGCCTTTGGCAGCGAGTGTGGTGTGTTTGAAGGTCTTGATAAGCCGCATCTCTGCGATAAATTTTGAATAGCTGGTACTGGAAGCAAGGTATTTTAATCCACTTTCAAGATAGGCACTGACGTAAATACCCTGTTTTGGATCGATTTTGGAGTCTCTTGTATCGATGATAAATTGCATGAAAGGGAAAAAGAGCAGGAAGTTTCCTTCTGAGATGTTACAGATTTCACCTGTTTTTTTGATTTCGATTTTTTCCAGACCCAGACCCATATCTACACTAAAAAGGTGGTAATCCTTAAGCAGGTGCAGATAGTCAGCATATTTTACTTCATTGAAGTTTTCATACTCATACTCTGAATAGAGAAATTCATTTTTCATATCAAGATAATAGTCTGGATAATAGGGGACAGGGAGAAAGGCTGGTTGGAAAAAACTATTTTTGATATATTTTTCTCTTTTTGAATATTTAAAATCAAAACTCAGCTTTTTTGCGTCACCGTGAAAATTGCGTTCTTCCCAGCGGAATATCCCTTTGGGTCCCAGGTTTGTCTCATATCCTACACCGATTTCTTGTCGAATACGTTTGCTTTTGGCTTTGAGATTGATGTTGAGGTTGATGATGTCACTTTTTTGCTTCTGTGCCAACTGGATACCGTCAAAGGCGTCCAAACCGGAAATAGTACTGTAACTTTCATTGATGCGTTTGCTGCTATAAGGGCTGCCTTCCCGAAAGGTTAAACGGGATTTGACTACTTTTTCAGATATATTTTCAGGTGCTTGTATCGCAATCGTACCAAAATGACAGAGAGGGTTTTTTTGTAGTTTATAGCTGATATAGACGATATTTTTGACTATATCAACACGGGCTTTGCTGTCAAAATTGTAGTTACAGTAACCATCGTTTAAAAGTTTTTTTTTGATACTTTTTTTGATGTCTATAAATGTGTTGGCATTGAATCTGTCTCCCTCTTTGTAGGTGACAAGTGCTTGATATCTGGGCTGCATATCACTTTTTATCTCTTTGATATACGCTGGAGATCCTGGGGTGATCTCAAAGATGACTGTGCTGTTGTTTTCACTCTTTTGAACAGCGGCATGAAAAAAACCTTCTGATTTATAATAATTTTGCAGACTCTCCTGCAGCGATCCGCTAAGCTTTGTGTTGATCATCGGACGCTTTTCTTTCCAAAATTCGTACCAGGCAGGCTGTTTTAGTCCCAATGATTCATAAAGATGGCTGCTGGTAAAGAGTGTGTTGTTACGAAATTCCAGGTATTTCATCGTGCTTGCCTGTAACCATAACGGCAATAACAGCAGCGATATGAGAATAAGCTTTATACGCAAAACAACACCTTTTTTATGAGTGTATCATTATAACAAATATAGTTAAAATCCCAATGCCCGCCAAGTGGTATGAATAGTATGATCATAATAGGGATCATAATGATTATAGACGTCAATATCTATATAATAATCATCTATGACCGTCACCACTATTGTATTATCTTCGGAGATGATTTGCATCGTACCTTTATAGGGAAGCTGGTCTGCATAGCCGACAAAAGCCTGTGAAGTTGTGAAATGATACCGTCTGTAATCATCATAGAGGTAACCCTGATAATCATACACATAGTCCTGCGTCAAAGTATCCAAATCAAAATCCAAAACAACATGTGTCAGTCTAAACGGATCATAACCATAACCCCGCAGGGTGATACCTCCTATATGTAGCGCCAGGGAGAGGATATCATCTCTGTTAGTACTATCATGATAGAGATCGTTTATAGAGAGAATGTCATCACGGTAGAGCGCGGTTGCAGTAGTGTCAGACGCATAATAGACACTTTGTTGGGATTTGAGTATCTTGGAAACAATGATTTGTGTATTGTCCGTAGTGGTTGTGACTTGACAACCTGCAAAGATAAAAGATATCAGTATCATCAGTATTATTTTTTTTGTTTTTATAGTTTTCATGGAAAGCTCCTTTACTAAAAAAGTATAGAATGAAAATGTGAATTCATTGTGGATATGTTGAGGTCAGTGCTATGTGTAAAAGCCCAAAATCACATGTGTATCGCATAGTGCCTGTACAGCGAATACTTTGTAGGTTAATTGTCCTATTTAGGGATAAAAGT
>JANTGR010000049.1 GCA_024762875.1 Sulfurospirillum sp. | reverse complement strand
TAAAAGAAGAACAGCTTTTCATCAAAGCACCGGCACTGGTATTTGATTCGCAGGAAGCCCTGCAGCATGCCTTTAAAGAAGGAGAACTCGAAAAAGACTTCATCGCTGTTGTACGCTACCAGGGACCAAAAGCCAATGGTATGCCAGAACTACACGGCCTCATGCCTCCACTGGGTGTTCTGCAGGATAAAGGTTATAAGGTTGCCATCATTACAGACGGACGCATGTCCGGGGCATCAGGGAAAGTACCATCCGCCATCCATATGACCCCCGAAGCAAAAGACAATGGTAACCTGGCAAAGATCAAAAATGGTGATATGATCAGTTTTGACGTTGTAAGCGGCAAGATTGCTATCATGATAGATGAAGTCGCTTTGGCCGCAAGAGAGATCACTACACCAGATCTCCAGGCTAACAGACATGGATTTGGCCGTGAGCTGTTTGCTTCTGTACGTCAGGCTGTAGGCAGTGCTGAAGAAGGTGCATCACTCTTTGATATCCCTGGTCAGGAGCGCGCATGAATGCCCATGAAGTTATGCTAATTTCCCCAATTGTTCCGGTCATTGCCCTGGAAAATGCAGATGATGCACTGCCTTTGGCAGAAGCACTGCTGGAAGGAGGCATCGGTGTCATGGAAATCACCCTGCGCACCCAGGCAGGTCTGCAATCCATCCAAACCATCGCAGAAAAGTTGCCGCAGATGGCAGTAGGTGCCGGGACTGTCGTTGATGCTGCAAGCTTCAAACAGGCAGTCGAACATGGCTCACAATTTGTCTTTAGTCCTGGTATCTCTGACAGTCTGATGCAGAGTGCACTGGATTTTCACACACCCCTGATCCCTGGCGTAGCAACTGCTTCAGAAGTGATGCTCGCACAAAATAACGGATTTTTATATGCCAAACTTTTTCCCGCTACAGTGGCAGGCGGTGTCGATGCCTTAAAAGCATTTGCCGGTCCCTTTGCTTCGATGTCTTTTTGTCCCACAGGTGGAATCAATCTGCATAATTTGAATGATTTTTTAGCCTTGGAAAATGTGCTCTGTGTCGGGGGAAGCTGGATCGTACCCAAAGATGCCATCAAGGCAAAAGAGTTTTCAAAGATCACCAGGCTGGCGCAGGAAGCTCTATCAAGCATCATCTGAGTATGACTGAAAAAAAGAGAGGATACGCGGCTCAAGCCAAAATAGAGGTTTAAACACACTGCCACCAACAAATCCTACATGTCCCCCTGAGGGGGAGAGCTCGACTTGTACATTTGCTGGGAGTGACGCAATATCCGGCAAAACTTCCAGGCTCATAAAAGGATCATTCTCAGCATGGATAATCAGTGTCCTCACGACAATTCCTTTGAGATACTGTTTTGCACTGGCGCGCCTGTAATAATCATCTGCATCCAAAAATCCGTGTATGGGCGCAGTATACCTATCATCAAACGCTTTAAAAGTACGCAGCTTATCCACTTCTGATAGTAATGGCAACTTGGGACTATCATGATAGAGTATCTTTTCTTTTAAATGCTGGCGCAACGAACGCATCATATTGTACTGATAGAGTTTGGAAAAACCTTGATTGATGCGATAAACAGATGCTTCCAGCTGCATCGGTGCTGATACTGCCACTGCTGCTTTTAGCGGGACACCCACATCTGCATCACCCAAAAGTTTTAAAAGGACATTCCCGCCCAATGAATACCCCACAGCAAACAAAGGACTATCATGATAGTGTTGATGCAAATGCCTAATCCACGCGCTGGCATCAGCAGTATCTCCACTGTGATAGGAGCGAAGGAGACGATTTTGTTCTTTTCCACAGCCTCTAAACTGCATCACAACGACAGCATAACCTGCCTCACCCAAGACATTCATCGCTCTTTGGATATAAGGAGAATGTGCCGAGCCTTCCAATCCATGAAACAGTACAACGATGGGACGCTTATCCTCTATATGCGGCTTGAGGTGCCAGACACATTCTACAAAATCACCATCATCCAATTCAAAAATTTCTATCGTTGTATCCGGCTTCTTTGGTCGAAAGAAAAAAGCCGGATAGAGTGTCTGCAAGTGACCATTTGCTAAAAAAGGTGCGGGTTTAAAAGCTATCATGATAGAATCATACCAAAAGAAAACTCATGACACTCTATATCGATGGTGATGCCTTCCCCAATCTCCTCAAACCTATCATTCTAAAAGCTATCAACCGCCTGTCTCTGCCTACCTTTGTTGTAGCAAATAAAAAAATCATGATTGGAAAATCCCCACATATCCACTATATCATCGTTGAAGCAGGTGCAGATGAAGCTGACCATAAAATCGTCGAAATGGTACAGTCAGGGGACTTGGTGATCACCGCTGATATTCCCCTGGCTGATCGCATCATCTCCAAAGAAGCACAAGCCATTGACCATCGTGGAGAGCTCTATGGCGTTGACAATATCAAACAATATTTAGCAATGCGCAACTTAATGGCTGAGATACGCGACAGTGGCGAAATGACCAAAGGCCCTGCCCCATTTTCCAAAAAAGATGCAGCATGCTTTGCCAATCAACTCAATGCTTTTTTGACAAAATGGCAGCGCAATAACTGACATTTAGATCTATTGCTTCCAGTCGTAGTTTGCACTCTGCTTTTTCTGACACTCCTGAAAAAGAAAGCTATAAAACATTTTATGCCACAATAGCAGACATCAGAAAGTATCTGTGCACCTGGGGAGTATTATCTTGATTAAACAATTTATCACTTTTGCTATCGAAAAGTCCGTACTCAATCATATCTTTTTTCTTTTTCTTGTAATTTTGGGAAGCTTTGCCTATATCAATATCCCCAAAGAAATCTTTCCGCCTACCAGTCTTGATGCTATTGCTATTACCGGTTCCTATACGGGGGCAAGTCCTGAGATACTGGACAAGATGGCAGTCAGCAGCATCGAAGACCAGCTTGAAAACCTCAGTGAAATCAGCAGCACCAAAAGTACCATCAAGAGTGGATTTTTCCGTATCAAAGCTGAACTCAAAGATGGTGAAAACGTTGATGATGCCCTGAGTGATGCCAAAGATATCATTTCCAATATCAAGCGGGATTTGCCCAGTGATATGGATGAGCCTACTGCCAAAGTAATCAAAAACGGTTTCCCTCTTGTCACCGTTGCCATTGCCTCCAATGACGATACCAAAAAACTCCTTGCCGTGGCAGATGAACTGAAAAAAGAGATTTCCGGTATCGGCGACTTAAGTCAGATCTCTATAAGAGGTGATGTAGATGAAGAACTGCTCTTTTCTCTGGAAGAGAAAAAGATCGACGCACTTGGGCTGAGCCGTACAGCCGTCATACAGGCACTCTCTTCTCTGAGCACGATTTTCCCTGTGGGCATGATCAAAGAGAGCGGCCAGCACCTCTCACTCAGCACCTATAACGGGCTAAAAGATGCTGGGGCCATCAAAGAAAGCATCATCACTGTCGGAGGGCAAAAGGTTCGTATAGGCGATATTGCCAAAGTGGCATTTACACTGGGTGATGCCAGTGAGATTTCACACTTTAACGCGCTTCCAAACATCTCAGTCAACATTGAAAAATCAAAAACAGGCAATGCCATTACCCTGGTCAAAGAGATCCGCCATATCCTGAAAAAATTTGAGAAAAAATACAGTGCCTATAAGTTTGACGTCTATACAGATTCATCCATCTGGATACGAAACCGGCTCAACACTGTCATCTCCAACATTCTTTTTGGGCTTATTCTTGTGACACTTTCTATCTATGTCTTTGTCAATGCCCGTATCTCTATGGTCGTTGCACTGGGTATTCCTACCAGTTTTCTCATCGGTTTGATTGCCACGCAGATGATGGGATATTCACTCAACATGCTTTCACTGCTGGGCGCACTCATCGCACTGGGGATGCTTGTGGATGAAGCCATTGTTGTCGCTGAAAATATCCAGCGCCACATCGAAAATGGTGATGATGCCAAAACTGCTGCGATCAATGGTGCCAGTGAGATGTTTCCAGCTGTTTTAACAGCAACTGCCACCACGATATTTGCCTTTTTACCCCTGCTGATTATGTCAGGAGAGATGGGTGTTTTTATCAAGATCCTTCCTATCATGATAAGCATACTGCTGCTCTCATCGCTCTTTGAAGCCTTTTACTTTCTGCCACTGCATGCCAAAGAATTTCTACGCAGCCACAAAGGTGTACACCGCAATGATGCACTGTGGGAGCGGATGAAAAAACGTTACACCAGGATACTGCACTATCTGCTTGCACACCGCTTTATCATGATGGCACTTTTTTTAGTTACAGTGATCGGCGGCACTGTCATCATGCTCAAAAATAGTAAATTCCAGCTTTTCCCGACTTTTGATACAACACAGATCTATGTCAGCGGTAAAGTCAACAAAAACTTTTCACTCCAGCAAACCCAGGATTTGGTGACAAAAGTAGAAAAAGTATTACTTAAAAATCTTGATAAAAATGATGTCAGTTCCGTTACGTCCATCTCCGGTATGAAGCTTGATGCCAAGTACAAAGCAGAAATAGGAGACAACCTCTTTCATATCTTTATCAACCTGCATGAACATGCACCCGAAAATATCTATAACCGACTTATCAATCCTTATCTCTCGCCGGAGTATGATGACAGCGATATGATCAGAGAACATACAGCTCAGCAGATTGCAGACCAAATCAAAGTCCTCACTAAAGATCTCTCACAGGATAAAAACTATGAAGAATTCTCCATCGTTGTACCGGGAGCTGGTATCGTTGAAAGTGATATTGATATAGCCTTTGTCGGAAAAGAAGAAGCGGTTAAAAACGCTATTGCGCTTCTGAAAGAGAAGATGTCAACGATCAAAGGCGTATTCAACATATCAGATGATCTGGTAGAAGGTGAAAAAGAGTTGAAACTCAAAGTGAACCGTTATGGTCAGTCTCTGGGATTCAATGAAGCACTCCTATCGAGTAGTCTCAGACCGCTCTTTTTGAAAGCAGAAATATCCAAGATGTTTTATGAAGGAGAGCTGACACGCGTCAAATCTCAGGCAGAAAACAAAGACAATCTCTCCACACTCAACAATATCACCGTTTCTGTCCCTGGTACCAATCAGTCCGTACGCTTAAAGGATGTCGCCGAATTTGTCATCAAACCAAGTTATGCTTCTATCAACAAAGAAGATGGTGAAAGACTCTACTCCGTGCTGGGTTCCCTAAAAAAAGAGATTATTACTTCAAGTGAATTTTTAAGACAAGTGGATGCTACCTTGAAAGAGATTGAAAAAAGTGGTATAAAAGTCAATATCAAAGGGGAGCAAAAAGAAAATACAAAAATACAAAAAGAGATGAGTCAGGCAGCAATTATCGCTATCTTTCTCATCTTTATCGCCCTTATCTGGATGTTTGATTCCATCGCACTCTCCCTTTTTGTACTCTCCACCATTCCGCTTTCCATCTTTGGTGTGCTCATAGGACACATCATCATGTCCCTTAACCTTACGATGCCTGGTATGCTGGGTATTGTCGGATTAGCAGGCGTTGTTGTCAATGATGGAATTATCATGATAGATTTTATACGCCATGCAAAAGATTATGAAGATTTTATTCACAAAGCCAGCCTGAGACTGCGCCCTATCCTGCTGACATCCATCACAACGATATTGGGACTCTCGACCCTGATCTTTTTTGCAGCAGGTCAATCTGTCATTTTACAGCCCATGGCTGTATCGCTGGGCTTTGGCATCGCATGGGCAACCGTACTTAATCTCTTCTTTTTGCCACTGCTTTTTGCTATGATTTACAAAATAAGGAAAGTATCATGATAGCACTGTTTCTCAAATCCGTCAAAGACTTCTTTGATCCTAAAATCATCTTTTATGCGCTGATCCCCATTCTGCTGGCCGGACTCTTGCTGGGTGGACTTTTTTATCTCCTGCATACGCAGATCGTTGGTATTTTTGTAACAGCAGCATCTTATATACCTTTTGTTTCCCCAGAGTGGTTACAGCGCATATCTGAGTCATTTTTGGGAGTGTTTATCTTTTATGAGTTTTGGATCATGACGGCATTGGTACTGGTTGGACTCATCTCGGACAAAGTCGTTGACAGAATCAATGACAAGTATTACCATCTGGAGAAAAAAGGCTTTGGCACGATGGCAGGCTCTATAATCGCAGCACTCAAATCCAACATCCTGTTTATACTGCTTTTTGTCATCACCTCACCGCTGCTGCTCATCCCCGGTGTCAATATTCTCTTGCATATACTTTTGTGGATGGTGATGCTCAAGGCACCAATGTACTATGATGCCTGTGCTTTTTATGCCAGCCGCAGCGAGTTTAAAATGATTAAAAAACGATACATTGGGGGATTGAGATTTGTGACTTTTGTCTCCGCCAGTCTGCTTTTGATACCGTTTGTCGGTGTTTTTTTATATCTGTTGCAGTTGATTATGTTTACACACTTTTCACTCTCAAAACTGAAAGAGCTTTAGTCCTCTTTCACTTTTTTACGATCCTTCTTTTTGAGAAGCTTCAAGTATTTTTTGGCTTTTATCTCTTTGCCTTCAAAGATAACATGTGTTGCGATTTTTCGCTGGCAAAGCTCTTCAGCATCCATCCAATAGTCTTGGCCTATTGTCATTTTTTCAAACTCATCTTCACTTAAAAAACCCTGCTTCACGATGATCATTTTGAAGAACTCTTTGATCAATTTATCGGTATGCTCTACGCGTGAGACGATTTCTCCGCCTTTTCCACCGATTCCCGAAGAGTAGTTGTGAAACATCAGATCCGAATAGGGATAAATCACACGTTTATGCGCCATACAAAAAAGCAGTGCACCCATACTGTATCCATGATTGTCCAGATAAGCAGTGGTGCGATTGTAAAATTTTTCATTGATCAGGTTGTAGAACTGTTTGCCTTCATTGACAAAGCCGCCTCCAGAGTTGATACGGATTTCCAAAATATCCTCCGGGGATGCTGTACGCAATTCATTCAGCACAGAGTGCAGCCCTCTTTTTAACTCTTTAAAGCGTTCGATATAGATCGTATAGACTTTATGTTTTGCTTTGATTTGATAGAGCTGTCTTGGCCTGTCAATCAGGCGTTTTGACTCTGGTACATGTTTTATGAAGAGTGTATGATTCTCACTGTTTAACTCATTTTGTTTTTTATTTTCCATCAACTTCCTTTCACTGTAAAAGGAGTTTACAACATTTATCATGATAATAAAATAAATTTTATATTAATCATATATTTTAATATATTTTTTTCATATTTTATTACAATATTCTCCATATAATGTAAACAGATCATACAAAAGGAGTATCATGATAGAGTTTTTGATACACGACCTACTCTGGTGGCATTGGATAATCTTTGGTATCATACTCATTGTCAGTGAAATTATTGTACCGCATTTTGTGGTGATTTGGTTTGGAATGAGCGCCCTGGTGGTAGGAATTGTTGATAAAATATTGCATACAAGCTTCTCGACTGAACTGGCACTCTGGACACTGCTTTCCGTTGCATTGCTGGTGATATGGCTAAAATTTTTCAAAACCAAGCCCCTCACTGAAAGCGGACAGGCGGATTATCGTTTTGATACCAGGGGTATTGTCATTTCACCTATCAAGACAGGGAAAAAAGGCAAAGTACGCTTTGACGCACCTGTTTTGGGCAGTAGTGAATGGCACGCAATCAGCGATGAAGCACTAGAAAATGGCACGCCGGTCCGCATCCAGGATGTTAACGGTCAACTTATCAAAGTTACAAAGGAAGACTAATGGAAATACTTGTAGTACTGCTCTTTGCAGTTGTTATCACACTGTTTGCCGGTGTCAAAATCGTCCCGCAGGGAGAAGAATGGATCGTTGAACGCCTGGGCAAATATCATTCTACGCTCAATCCCGGTCTCAATATCATTATCCCCTACATGGATACGATACGCAAGAAAATATCAACCAGAGACATCATTCTTGATATCCCGCAGCAAGAAGTCATCACAAAAGACAATGCTGTCATTTTAACCAATGCTATTGCCTTTGTCAGAGTCACCAAACCGCAAGATGCTATTTATGGTGTGGAAGACTTTCAAGCAGCCATCCAAAATCTGATCATGACGACACTGCGTTCTATCATTGGGGAGATGAAACTGGATGAAGCTCTCTCCAATCGTGAACTCATCAAAGCCCGGCTCAAAGATCAAATTATCGATGATGCAGCAGACTGGGGTGTAACCGTCAAATCCGTCGAGATACAGGATATCACACCTTCTGGTTCGATGCAGGATGCCATGGAACAGCAAGCGGCAGCAGAACGTGAGAGACGTGCTGTCGAAACCCGGGCAGAAGGTACCAAAAATGCAATGATTTTAGAATCACAGGGTAAACTGGAAGCTGCCAAACTGGAAGCGGCAGCGCAGGTAGCTCTCTCTGAAGCCTCTGCACAAGCTATCAAAAATGTCTCAGAAGCCATCGAAGACAAAGAGCTGCCAACCATGTTTTTACTCGGTGACCGCTATATCAACACGCTGGAGAAGATGACAACTTCACCCAACAGTAAATTTGTTGTCTATCCTGCAGACTTGCAAGGTGCTGTCAAAGGAATGTTAGGGTCTGTTTTGAAAAAATAGATCAACCAGTGTACTGTCAAGCTGATACTGTATATTGGCAACTTCTTTGATTGATTTATAGTTGAGATAGCCATTGTTATAACAGACAATGGCATCGTTTTGACCGCCCAATAACCCATCAATCGCAAAATGTACAAACTGATATGCCATCAACCTGTCTCTTACAGCAGGATTACCGCCGCGCTGTATATGTCCCAAGACATCTACACGTGCCTCAATCCCTATTTTCTTTTCAAACCACTTGGCTATCATGATAGATTCTTCTTTGATGCCTTCTGATACTACAGCCAGAAAATACCCCCTGCCTTGTGCCAACTCTTTTTGGAAACTTTGTTCATATTCTTTTAAATCATAGCTCACTTCCGGGATCAAACAGAGTTCCGCTCCTGAAGTCAAAGCAGATACCAGTGCCAGGTAACCGCATTCACGCCCCATGGTCTCCACGACAAAAGCCCGCTTAAAAGATGAAGCAGTATCCCGGATATTGTCCAGTGCTGATTTGATGACACTCAGGGCAGTATCCACTCCCAGGCAGTATTCTGTCCCCACAATATCATTGTCAATTGTTGCAGGCACACCGGCAAAAGCAATAGCATGCTCTTTATAAAAAAGATCCATCCCTCTGAAACTGCCGTCCCCTCCTAATACAATCAGCTTGTCGATATGCTGTTTATCCAGATTTTCTTTGGCTTTTTGGCGATATGCAGCTTCTAAAAAGCGCTTGGATCTTGCAGAACCTATCATTGTACCGCCTCTGGCAATGATGCCATGGACATCTTTATAACTGGCTTCCTGGATCTCATCATCGATCAACCCCTCAAATCCGTTGTAGACAAAGTAAGGTTTCAGCCCACAAAGTAAGGCATACTCTACAAAATGCTTCAATGCCGCATTCATACCGGAGACATCTCCGCCTGAACAGAGGATGGCAATATTGCCGTGATTTTTGTGTATCATGATAACTCTTTTTGGGTTGTAAGTGTTTAGAAGCGTCTATTGTACTAAAAGGGGATTTAAAAACGTATAGTGTAGATGATGATTTACAAGCCAAAAAGCTTGTAAATCGGATGATTATCTAAAATCTGCGAAAGGATTGTCGATCAGTTTTGTTCTTGAAGCTACGTATGGGATGATCGCTGCATGACGTGCTCTTTTAATTGCATTTTCAACCATTTCCTGATGTTTTTTACAGTTTCCTGTTAAACGTCTAGGCATGATTTTATATCTCTCTGAGAGAGAAAATTTAAATGAACTTGGATTTTTATAATCTAAAAAATCAACTTTTCCTTCACAATATCTACAATATTTTTTTGAATATTTTCTTCTTTCTGCCATAATTATTCCTTTACTTTATCTTTATATTTACACTTTTCTAAAAAGGTATCTCACCGTCATCGATATCAATAGATGGGATATCATTTGCTGGTTTTTCATATGATTGCTGCTGTGGCGCGGCTTGTTGTTGTGGTGCACTGTAAGTGCTGTTATTATTGTTATTATAGCCACCACCAGCATTTTCACCTTTTGAATCAAGCATCGTCATATTTTCTATGATCACTGAATGCTTACTTCTTTTTCCACCATTTTGATCTGTCCAAGAGTCAAGTTTAAGTCTTCCCTCAACAAGGATTTTAGAACCTTTTCTCAGGTACTGATTCATCACTTCAGCAGTACGGCCAAAGGCTGTGATATCAACAAAAAGAACTTCTTCTTTCATCTGACCGTCACCGCCTTTGAACTTTCTTGTTGATGCGATACCAGTACTTCCTATTGCTGTACCACTTGGCGCATATTTGAGTTCTATATCACGTGTGAGATTTCCGACTATAATAACTTTATTGAACATTTTTAGACCTTTTTATTTATTCTGCCTGCTCTTCGCCTGCAGCTGCTGGTTCTACTTTTTTCTCTTCTTTTGGTGTTGATTTTTTAGCTGCGTTTGCTGCCAATTTTTCCCATTGGGCAATCTCTTTTTTGTTTTCAAACTTCACATTTAAAAATCTGATAATATTTTCATCCAATCTAAGATTTCTTAATACTTCATCCAGTATCGCCGGATTACCTTGGAAATAAATCACGAAGTAATATCCGCGTTCACATTTTTCGATTTCATACGCAAGTTTTCTGACGCCCATCGCATCAACAGTTTTGATTTCGGCACCATTTTTTGTTAAAACGTCTTTAACAAACTCTAATTTTCCATTGACTTCTTCTTCAGTCAAGGTAGGTTTTACTACAAACAGTAGTTCATAATGTTTCATATTTCTTCCTTGTGGGTATTTGTAGCTTGCAGATGCAAGCAAGGTTTGTCCATCAGTTTTTAGACAACTCGCGAGTTTACTATAAAAAACTTTGAAGTTTTATTAAAGTAGCAAATAAAAAGCTGTTTTTTTCCAAATTACTATGGGTTTTGAGCTGAAATTCGGCCTCAAGCAGATGCGTTAGTAGCTTTTGATACCCCACAAGAGAGATTTTGGTACTTTGGGTGGCCCGTGTCTTGACCAGATTTGGCGGCAGCGGAAAGCCCAGTATCTCCATCGCATCATAGCTCCCATGCACGGTGATATAGGTGCGAAACATCATCAGCTGCACGATATAAGCCTGGATTGCATTGATGATGCGTATCTCGTCCACACTGCCGCTTTCGATCAATTGGTGAAGATTTTCTTTGATCTCTTTACCTTCAAGCAAATGCGTGATAAAGCTGTCCATGTTTACTGCGCCCATTCCAAAAACATGGGTATCGATATCATGGGCTTCAACCTTCTTATCCAGTAACAGCAGTTTATCCAATTCATTGACACTCAAAGCGATATCTTCATTTTGTGTCATAAATAGATGCTGCAAGGCAAATGGCTCGATCTCCAAGCCCATTTTTTGTGCCGCTTTGCTCATGATCCCTACTGCCTCAGAAAGATTGGGTTTAAAAAAACGTACAAAGTCCGCTTTTTTCTTTTTGCTAAAAGAGCGCGTCATATCTTTTGCTGTTTTGTCATCACCCGAAAAATCATAGAGAAAATAAGAGTGGACATTTTTCTCACAAAAACCAACCAGTGTATCCAACTCTTTTTTGGGTATTTTTTTATTGCCCTTGATATAGAGCAGACTGATATCACCAAACAGTGAAGGCTGAGAGATAAAATTTTTGGCACTCTCATAGTTATACTCTTCAAAATAAAAAGAGAGCATATTCTCTTTTTCCCCTATTTTTCCGGCAAGAAACTTCGCATAAGCCGATGTAGAGAAATCTTCACCGTATAAAAGCAGTGATTTGGGCAAAGTACCTGATTGGATGCAATTGTCCAATTCTCTTTTATACATCTTGTTTTTCTACCTTTTCTACCACAGTAGCAATGATTTTTCCCGTTGTGATGTGACTCTCTGTTATCTCTACCCTGACTTTGTCAAAGAGTGCCACTTCTGCACCTATCAAAAAGACCCTTGCACCGGCAATCTCACCTTCAATACGGGCACTAGGCACAGACGTACTCACATCTGTCACCGTCGCTTCAAACACTTCTCCCCTGTGCGCATCAGCCCATCTAGCATACTTTCGATCCATATAGTCCCAGGCAACTTTGGCACTTTCGCGCTCCAATTCACTGACACGTAAAGCGATCACATCCGCATTGCCTACGATATAAGCGATTTTTTCTTTATCCTCTATCATGATAGCTTTTAACAATCGATGCACAATCAAATCACTATAGCGTCTGATCGGTGAAGTAAAGTGCGTGTACGTTGTAAATCCCAGACCAAAATGCCCACCTTCATTTTCAGCTGTATATTGCGCCTGCTTCTGGGTTCGGATGATGAGTTGATCCACTTCTTCTCTTAAATCTTTTTCGTCTGATATCTTTTGCAGTTGGCGAATGGTTTTATAGATATCAGCATAGATCTCACTATAAATTCCGATGGCTTCCAGTGAGGCGATCAACTCTTCTATCTTCTCCATTGTCGGCACACCATGTGTTCTAAACAATCCCTTTTCAAAACGTTTTGCAGCCGCTTTATTGGCAAGCAGCATGGCATCTTCTATCAGGGCATGGGAAGGTGTCTCATTTTCCATACGTATGGCGATGAGATTTTGCATATCATCCAGTGACATACGTGCTTCTGAAGAGGAAAATTCACAGCCATTTGCCAAACGCTTTTTCTTAAGCTTCAATAAAAACTTTTGTAACGGCAGCAAATATGCCAAAATCACATCATCACCCTCTTTCTGTGCTGAAAAATCACCCTCCAGGTAGCGGTCGATCTCATCATAGGTAAATCTCCTGCGTGAATGAATCACTGCCCGCATCAACTCCTCTTTGACCGGTTCCAGTGTAGTTGGATCCAAGGTTATTTTAAAAGTAAAAGCGAGTCGATCGACATTGGGTTTGAGTGAGCAGATATTTTCACTCAATGCCCGAGGCAGCATCGGGATGGATTTATGTGGAAAATAGATAGAAAATCCTCTTGCTTTTGCTTCTTTGTCCAGACAGTTGTCTTCCACAACATACTCACTCACATCAGCAATCGCAACATAGAGGGCAAACGTATCCTTGTCAAAATAGATCGCATCATCAAAATCCTTGGCATCAGGCGGATCGATCGTACAAAAAGGCAAATGTGTCAAATCCGTTCTATCATGATAATCTTCCTTATAGACTGCATCACCATGACTTTTGGCTTCTTTTTCACACTCTTGAGAAAAAAATTCATGCTTGTTGTAGAGTCCAAGAGAAATTTTTTCATCTACCCGGGGATCAGATAAAAGACCCAAGACTTCGACGATAGCGGAAGTGGCATTGTCAATCTTCAGCACAGAAGATGGAGGCAGTTCTTTGAGATATTTTTGTGAAGCTGCAACACGCATAGGCAGTTCGGTCTTGATATTTTTTACCACAATAGTACCCTGCACCTCTTCGGTATAAGCGATACTCACAACAAAAGCGCGCTTTAGTACCATAATCACTTTGGCTTTGGCTCCTTTTTTGGAAAAGAGTCTTTTGGCTAAAACGATATCACCTTTATAGGCACTGTTTAAATTAAAATCATCAATCGTCAAATCTTTGGACTTTTCATTGCCAAGTGCATCCAGATATCCCGTCCCGTTTCGGGAAACATCCAATACGCCAAAACGGTACTTGGAATCAAGTTTAATTTCACCCATTTTGGTTTTTAAGGCTTTTTGATGGTTGAGTTTTTCGACAAGCACGTTATATTCTTCCGGGATATCTGCCAGCGGCATACCAACCGTTAATTGTAATAAAAAGTTTTTCATAAAGCTATGATAACGAGAAAAGGATTAGACTTCTTGCAAAATCAATAAATAGGAGAGCAGTAAAATGACCTGGAGTCAGAACTTCTTCTGCTCCTGTCAAGTTCTGACAGGAGAGAGACTAAAATGGAATTGCCATATCAGCAGCATCACCAACACCACGGATGGTTGAGCCGACGGCTTCCGGAGCCACGACATCTGTCACCGCACCTACGGCTTTAAATGGCAAAGCCACCAACGATCCTACACCACAACCTGTAAACATCACAGCCATTAAAGCTGCCAAAACTATCTTCATTTTCATCTTTTTTCCTTTTTGAATTGAATTTGATTCCTTATCATAGCAAAAAAAATGCCATATCTAAAATATTTACTTTTTTTTATTAAAATAATTATATTTATGCCTATTTTAGGCACTTTTAG
>JANTGR010000048.1 GCA_024762875.1 Sulfurospirillum sp. | reverse complement strand
AATTTCTTATACACACTCTTTTGACTCTCTCTATCATGATACTCCTCACCGCTTGTGGCTCAACTACAGCCGGTGAGAGTCCAAATGATACTACAACTGCTACGAAAACAATTCGTGCTCTAGGAGCAACCTTTGAGTGGCAAAGTGATGCGGACACCATGCAAACATGGGATGACGCACAGGATTACTGTGCCCAAAAGCAGATGAGACTTCCAAGTCCGGAAGAATTTTATGCCCTCTTGGATACGAACCAATCTATCGACTCTCTCTTTCCCTCAGATATCAAAGAGTTTTGGACAGACAAATCCTACAATGCTGACAAAGCATGGAAGATCACCAGCTGGAGCAGCAGCCAAAGCTATCATGACAAGAATGATACCCTGGGTGTGCGTTGTGTCAAAGGGGATAGACTAATAAGCCATACATTTACCAAACAGGCAAATGGGCTCATTGATACCAATACACAAAACACCATTCAAAAAAAATGGCAGGATGAGAATGAAAACAGTATCAATAGACTCACATTTACACAAGCCACCCAATACTGTGAGGCAAAAGGGATGCGATTGCCTACACTTTTTGAACTTCAGCAAATCACACATGCTGCATTGGATTTTGTAAAAAATGATGATTATTTATCCTATTGGTCCACAACACCACAGCCTATCGACAGTAGCGCTGTGATGACAGTCAATTTCATGACCAATGGAGTGCTATTTTCTGATAAAACGGCAAATAATCATGTTCGCTGTGTTAAAGATATCGATACTATTGCACCTACTATCAACCTGGTTGGTTCCAGTGATATTGCACTGGGGCAAAATGATGTCTATACAGAACCAGGTGCCACAGCTATAGATAATCAAGATGGCACGCTCCCTGTCATGATCAATGGTACAGTTGATCCTTCTATTGTTGGTATCTATACCATCACATACACCGCAACTGATCATGCAAACAATAAAGCCTCAGTCACCAGAACGGTAACAGTCCATGATCAAACAGCACCCACCCTCACCCTGCATGGCTCATCCAGAGTGATCCTCAATCAAGATAGTATCTTTATAGATCCGGGTGCCATTGCAATAGATACTGTAGATGGTAATCTCTCTATCATGACAACGGGCAGTGTAGATACGCATATACCGGGCAACTATACCATCACCTATACCGCTACAGACAGCGCAGGAAACACTATCTCTAAAACAAGAACAGTCACTGTCATTGATGTAACAGAGCCAATTATCACTTTACATGGAAGCAGTGATATCGCACTGGGGCAAAATGAGAGTTATATAGAACAAGGAGCTACAGCAGTAGATGCGGTAGATGGTGTCATCACTGTTTCTACAACTGGCAGTGTCAATACTGCTGTTGCTGGAGATTATACTATCACTTACAGTGCATCTGACAGCGCGAATAATAGATCAACCATCACAAGAACGGTACACATTTTGGATACCACGCCGCCACACATCACACTGAATGGTTCAAACCCTCAAAATATACTCATAGGCAGTACTTATACTGAACTGGGTGCAACGGCAAATGATAATGTAGATGGTGATCTCACCTCTGCTATCATGATAGACAGCAGTGCTGTTGATACAACCAAAACAGGCAACTATACAGTAAGCTACACTGTCACTGACTCCAGTCATCATACAAGCACACTCTCAAGAACGGTATCAATCATCGATTCTACAGCACCAGTGATCACATTCACCGGTGCCAATCCGCAAATAATTGAAGTAGGCAGTACCTATACTGAACTGGGTGCAACGGCAACCGACAGTGTAGATGGTGATCTCACCTCTGCTATCATGATAGACAGCAGTGCTGTTGATACAACCAAAACAGGCAACTATACAGTAAGCTACAACGTCTCTGACTCATCTGCCAATGCTGCAATAACTGTTACAAGAGAGGTTCACATTGTAGATAGTACACCGCCTGTTATCACACTACTGGGAAACCCCACTATAAATATCAACCAGTATGATGCCTATACAGAACCGGGTGCAACGGCAACAGACAACGTAGATGGTACTGTCACCGTCTCAATCACAGGCAGTGTTGATACTGCACAGGTCGGTACAACTGTCCTTCATTATAGTGCAGTAGATAGTCAGGGTAATCAGGCAACAGCAAGCCGAACTGTCAACATCATCGATATGACCGCACCAAATATCACATTGGGCGGAGACAACCCCATGACTGTCAATATCAATACACCTTATGTAGAGCCGGGAGCAACAGCTATAGATGCGGTTGATGGCAATCTCACTGTACATAGCAGTGGCAGCGTCGATATACATCAGGCAGGATCATATGTGATTTCCTATAGTGCTGCCGACCTTGCCGGTAACGCCGCCAGCAAAACAAGAACTGTCACTGTCATAGACAATATCAAACCAACTATCACACTCTCAGGTGCTGCCAATATCCATGTAGAAGTAGGCACAAGCTATCATGATACGGGTGCAAGCGCCACAGACAATGTCGATGGCAATATCACGGCGGATATCAATGCTACCGGTTCATTCAACACTAACGTAATTGGTTCTTATACCATCACCTACAATGTCAAAGACAGTGCTGGCAATCTTGCTACACCCGTTACGCGCCATATCATTGTAAAAGATACGACTAAACCCACTATCTCACTTATTGGCAGCAGCAGTGTCACCATAGCGCTAGGGTCTGTTTACTCTGATGCAGGGGCCACGGCTGTCGATAATTATGATGGAGATATTTCTACATCCATTAGCATAGTCAATCCTGTAGATTGGAATAGTGCAGGCACTTATATTGTGACTTTTGATGTCAGTGATAGCTCAGGGAACCAGGCACAACAGATAACACGTACTGTCACGGTACAAGCGCCGGTACAAAATAATTTCTTTACCCCGCACACTGTCACAACCAATGCCAAAGATTCGGAGTGGCTGGAGATGGCTGATCTTGACAATGACGGAGATATCGATATCCTCTCAGCGGCAACCGGCAATGGCAGCAAAGTGGCATGGTATGAAAACCATGGTAATAACACATTTACAGAACATCTGCTAAGTTCCACAGCCAATAATCCTGAATCTATCAAAGCCTCAGATATGGACAATGACGGGGATCTTGATATCCTCTATACTACCTATCACCCCGGGGGATCAATCATACAGTGTCTCAATAATGGCAATAAAACATTTTCCTGTGCACCGCTAACAACTGCAACAGATGATTTGGCTTTTATAGAGATCGCTGATATCGATGAAGATGGTAAAAATGATATCATCTCCGCTTCCTGGGGACAAGGCAGAGTAGATTGGTACACAAATCAGGGAGATGGTACTTTTTCCACTCCACATCTTATCGATAAATCTAACATGAACAATGCAGTCTCTTTGCGCAAAGCTGACTTTAACAAAGACGGTCATATTGATATCGTAGCCGCTTCCTATGGGTCTAATAGAGTAGACTGGTATGAAAATGACGGCAACGGTAACTTTACCCCACATTTTGTAGCTGATGTTCATCAAGCATATTCAGTTGATGCGGCAGATATTAATGGTGATGGCTATGATGATATCATCTCAACATCAAATCAAAATAAAAAAATATTTTGGCATGCCAATGATGGCAATGTAAATCCCAGCTTTACCAATACCTATACCATTGTTACAAATCTAACTAACCTCTATTATGCATCAGGTATTGATATGGACAATGATGGTGATATCGATATCTTAAGTGCTTCATCTCAAATAAATGGTAAAATCGTATGGTATGAGAATATAGGAGAAAACGCTAACTTTCCTGAACATATCGTTGCAAGCGGTGTAGACAATGTCATCCGTGTTTTTGCCTCGGATATTGACAATGACGGCAATATGGATGTGCTTGCAGGAGACAGTGCCGGTAATGTGATATTGTATGAAAATGGGGCACAAGAGACAAAACTGGCTAAAACCGGACAGACACTCTCTTATGACAGTGGTGATGATGGATATTATAAAGCTGGGGAACAAGCAGTTTTCACACGTGATACAACTAGTGAAATTGTCACAGATACGACAACAGGCATCATGTGGGAAGATGATGCACAGGCAAGTTCAACACCTCGTACATGGGATGATGCCAACAGCTACTGTAAAAATCTGGTAATGGGAGGATATAGTGACTGGCGACTGCCTGAAATACAGACACTCTATTTCCTCGCTCAAAAAAATCAGCCAGAAAGTATAGATTCGACATTTATCAATACTATAGCCGGAGATTATTGGAGTTTAGATAATACCAACAACAATGCAACATATGTCAAATTTGACAATGCAACGGAGTCCTTTGCTTATACAAAGGATATAGGAGGTATCTATACTGCACCGCAAAAATATGTGCGTTGCGTTCGAGGAAAAGCACTCACATTTAAATTGATTCGCAATGATACTTTGCCCAATATGGTGATCGATCATGTACATCATCTCATGTGGCATGACAACAATGAAGCCAATGCAACAACTGGTGACTACCAAACAGCACTGCAATATTGTGAAGATGCAACTATAGGCGGATATAATAACTGGAGATTACCAAATATTCATGAGCTCTATTCAATCGTAGATCCAGCAAAATTATTTCCTGCTTTTAACAGACTGTTTCACTACACAGCATCTAAACGTTACTGGTCATCTACACAACGCTATAACAGCAGTCCTGTAAAAGTATATACACTTGACTTTTCCACAGGACATGATGCAGGAAATGAAGTGACAGATTCTCTTCATATGCGCTGTGTAAGAGATATACCGTAAGTGGGAAACAATACATTTTCCCACTTAAAAAAAAACCAATATATCCGATATAAGGCTATAAGGAATAAGTTGTGATAAAATGGTTATTATCTCTTGCACTGTTATCAACAGTATCACTTTATGCTGCATCTACAGGTGAGCAGATCTATTATTTCAAAAAAAACTTCTCCTCAAATCGTGCCTTTATCACCACTTACCGCATCAAAATAGGTGCATTTACCTATCATGACAATGCCCTAAAAGCACAAAAGCTTGCATCATTTCCTACCTACCTGCTCAAAGGAGAAAAATATTACAGCCTTTGTGAAGGCAGCTATCATGATAAGCCAAACCTTTTTGCCAGACTCTTGAAACTCAAAAACATCTATCCTGATGCATATGTGATAGAGACCTATACCCTAAAAGATAACACACAAGAAAACTTTTACAAAGAGGGAAAAAGATTTTTTGAAATGGGTGACTATGAGAGTGCTTTGGCGCTGTTTGACAAAGAGATGATTTTGCATCCTGCAAACCACAAGGCTGCCCTGGAATATGCCAGAACACTTTATAGGCTGGGATTTTATACGCAGTCAAAAACAGAATTTTTAAAAGTTTTGGCATCTAACCCACCTGAAAATGTCCAAAAGAACATCCAACTCTTTCTTGATAAAATAGAGAATAAACTAACATACAACACATTTTACGGCTCTATCATGATAGGGCTATCCTATGATGATAATCTAGGCTACAATACGTCTGATACCAGCCTGCAGTATGGTGGCATACAATTGCAAAACGATACCAATAAAACAAGAGATTTTTATGAAAATCTGAACTTACTCCTTGCCCATCGCTATCAGAAAGAGAACTTTACATGGCTAACCACATTATACAGCTACAACGAACTGCAACAAAATACAGATATTTCTGATCTTAATTTTGTCAATTTAACAACAGCCTTCTCTTATGATTTAGACAGATTTAACTTTACTGTTCCTCTAGGCGGCAGTAACACCTGGTTTGCACAAAAAAGTGATAATACAGCACTATTTACACAACCTGTCATCCAGGTAAAACTTTCCAAATCAACCCTGCTTTCTCTGGCTGCAAAGTACTACGATTCATACAATCACATCGATAGCAAAAGAAGTTATACCATGCGGGGCAGTCTATTGTCACTAAACAAATTTTATGAAAGTTTTACACTGAGAGCAGCACTGGGATATGATAGATATAGGAAAAAACAATCAGATAGAGTAGATATATCCAAAAACAGACAATACTATTATGCATCACTCTTTTATACACTCTTTAAAAACAATCAACTCACCCTGCACTATCAGTATGAAAATAGCAACTTTACAGATCAGGATTTGGCATTAGGTTACAAGAGAGAAGATCATAAAAACATCGTAAATATTGGATGGAAAAGTTATATCAGAGACAACCATGCACTCTATGCAGGCTATACCTACCTTGACAATAACTCAAATGTCAACAGCTACAGTTACAGGAAAAATACCTATTCCCTGTACTATAGCTATGATTTTTAGTGAAGAGCAGCGTTTAGCTTCACCTCTCTGGTACTTCTAAATGCTTTTACTGTCCCGGTTAAAGAATCCTCTCTAAAGTGGATGCCATTTAGCCCTGCGAGTACTGCTCCTTTAAATACATCTGTATCAACAGCGTCCCATTCAGGGTTGGCCTCTTTTATTTTGTTAAATTCATCCGTATCGATAGAGACTTTTGTACCTGCCAGTATAGAGACACCTGCATCTACAATACAGCCATCTCCCAAAGGTATACCGGTTACTGAATTGGCACCTAAGAGTGTATTTTCACCGATAGAGATTGGATTGCCGTCTGTGCCGCTGAGTACTCCCAGGATACTGGCACCCCCGCCTACATCAGAACCGCTCCCTACAATCGCAGAGGAACTGATACGTCCTTCAACCATCACAGGGCCCTTTGTTCCTGCATTAAAATTGATATAACTCGCTCCCGGCATCACGGTTGTTCCAGCATGCAGCTGTGCACCCATTCTCACTTTGGAAGCATCCAAAATACGTGTATTGTCAGCTGGGATAATATGCTGTAAAAAACGCGGAAATTTATCTACAGAGCTGATTTCAGGGTACATACCATCCAGTTTTAAAGAGATCTCATTTTCGCGAAGCCAATCAAGTTCAATTGGCATATTGCCACTCCATGCAACATTTTCCAGGATACCAAAAGCGCCATCAAGATTCAATGATCGAAGTGGTGCTTTTGCCAATGAAAGTGCATAAAGTTTAAGATAAACAGCTTCAACACTTTTTGGCGCTGCATCCGTGAAAAGAAATGTAATTTTATAGCTTTCTTCATCAATTCCCTGGGAGAAAAAAAGTTCATTTAAGTGTTTGATAACCTGTACATTTTTATGGGAATCACCTTCTGCTTCATCGATATAGGGAGCAAAAGCATGCATCGCATTGCTGATAAAATTTCTTGAGAGTGTTGCTACAAATTCATCACCTGAAAAATCCACAGCAACTCCTGCATCGATCAAAGAAGCAATAAAAACGGCTGCAGAACCATAGTTTTCCTTCCAGTTCACCAGTGGATAAGTTGCCTGTAATACTTTTGATGCATCTTTTTGACCCAAATCCACTCTCGCGATACCAAATGCCACAGGTTCTCGATACCCGCTTGTTTGTTTACTCTCTTCAACAAATGAAGCAAATGCTTCTTTACTCATTATCTTTTCAATTGCCATATTTTTTCCTCGTTCTATTTAATTGTTTTCTTGATGAAGAGCAAAGCCCTTCATCAATTCATTGCACTAAAGCTGCGGCTTTGCCGCGTAATTGTATTATTGTTTTCTTGATGAAGAGCAAAGCTCCCCATTACTTCATTGCACTAAAGCTGTACTTTTTTATCTATTTGTGTTGTTTCTATTTCTACTACGATTTCCACCACCGCTTCTATTGCGGTTGTTATTCCCACGGTATCCGCCACCACTTCTGTTTCTACCACCTCTGTTACGACCGCCTCTGTTGCCGCCTCGATCGGCATTGGCTCTGGCAAAAAGTTTTTCAACTTCTGAAATCGTTTTACCGATCTTGTCACTGCCATGGATATCATTTTCACTATAAAGCATAGAAGCTAGTTTCAGAGCAATATCTTCATCAACATAATCTTTTTTAAGCACATCAACCAATTCTCTGGCGATATCTGATATTTTTTGATTTTTGATATTCTCAATCAGTGAATCTTTTTGTTTCATCTGTACATCACGAATCGTAGGAATAACTTTTGATTCCAGTGTGCTGCCCACATCTTTTTGAATTTTTTTGAGAGAATTAAACTCATGCGGTGTCACAATGGATACCGCGATCCCCTCACGTCCTGCACGCCCCGTTCTACCGATACGGTGTACATAGCTTTCAGAATCAAATGGGATATGATAGTTAAATACATGCGATACATCACTCACGTCCAGACCTCTGGCTGCAACATCTGTAGCGATCAAAGTCTCTAACGATCCTCTTTTAAAGGCACGAATCACTTCTTCTCTTTGTCTTTGTTCCATATCGCCATGTAAGCCTTTTGCACTATAGCCTTGTGACACTAAAAAAGTAGAAAGTCTGTCAACCTCTTTTTTTGTACGACAAAAAACAATGCTTTTAACAGGATTTTTAAAATCCATCAATCTAATCAAAGCATCATCTCTTTCTCTCTCATCCACCACATAATAAAACTGTTTGATATTTTTATTGGTTGTATCTGATTTGGTGATTGTCACAAATTCTGGGCGGTACAAAATCGTCTCAGCCAATGCTTTTATCTGCTTTGGCATCGTTGCTGAAAACATCAGTGTTTGACGTGAACTTGGGAAAAAGGTAAAGATCTCTTTGATATCATCCAAAAATCCCATATCCAACATCTCATCTGCTTCATCCAAAACAACATACTTTGGATTGATGCTGATTTCGCCTTTATTTAAAAGATCTAAAAATCGACCGGGTGTTGCAACAACGATACCGGCATTATTGATATGTTTGATCTGTCTGCTGTAAGATGAACCGCCATATACTGTGGCAGTATTGACGCCAAAATTTCGGGCAAAACGAAAAAGTTCATCACTCACTTGTGTTGCAAGTTCTCTTGTTGGTACAATCACCACCATTTCAACACTACCGTCACAATCCATCATATTGATGATCGGGAGACCAAAGGCTGCTGTTTTACCCGTTCCGGTATGTGCCTGCGCCACTATATCACTGCCATTTAACACGATAGGAATAGCCTCTTTTTGTACCGGGCTTGGCTCTTTAAAGCCTGCGTCTTTGATCGCTTTGGCCAGGGGTGCTTTAAAATTAAAGTCTTCAAAAGTCATATATTTTCTTTATATTGGTATCATAAACACTACTAAGAACCACGTATTTCAGCTTTTTCTTGTATAACCGACCTGCTTCTCACGATGTTTATCTACATAAAAAAGAGTGTGAAATGTGATTGGTTATTGGGAGTATTTATGTAGCCGCGATGATATCGAAATAAAACTTCATTTAAACTTTGACTTATTCTCCCAACAAATCCTGCAAACTCTCATGCGCACTTTTGCCATGGAGAATGGCATATACTTCAGAGGCTATGGGTGCATAGATATCTTCCTCTTTGGCTATTTTAACAATCGCTTCAACCGTATAGACACCTTCTGCCACTTCTCCCAGCTCTTGCAGAATCTCATCCAATGGTTGAGCCTTTGCCAAACCTATGCCAACCCGATAATTACGTGAAAGTTCACTTGAAGCAGTCAAAAAAAGATCACCCGCTCCCCCCAGTCCGACAAAAGTTGATTTTTTTGCACCAAAATGACGTCCAAAACGCATCATTTCAACCAACCCTCTGGAGATTAAACTTGCTCTGGCATTATTACCCAATCCCAATCCATCACAGATACCACTGGCAATTGCTATCACATTTTTATACGACCCACTCACTTCAGCCCCCACAACATCTTTTGAAGTGTATATTTTGATAAAATCTGGGAAAAAAGAGGCAAATTTTTTCGATAATTTTGTATTGGTCGAACTAATCACCAAAGCACAGGGTAATCCCTGGATAACTTCTGCAGCAAAAGAGGGACCCGAGATATAAGCCATATGGTCAGCTGGAACAAACTCTGTAAAAATTGCATTTAAAAATTTGCCACTTCCCACTTCAATCCCTTTTGCAGCCACTAATATCTTTTGATCATGATAAACAAAATGCTCTTCAAGCCAGGCTCTGGCATTTTGTGCAGATATCGCAAAAACAAGGTACTCCATCGATAAAATCTCAGACACCGGGACAAAGTTAGGCAGCTCTTTGGCAGTTCTTGATGTGATATAGACTTCATTTTTGGGATTTTTTGACAATGCATACTGCAAAGCCTGCCCCCACTTTCCTGCTCCTATGATTCCTATCTTCATCGCTTAAGTCCTTTTTGTAATTTTTCGATATTTTTAAATTCACCCACCACTACCAGGATGTCTCCACTTTTTATTTTGTGATATATTTTATGTGTATTATAATAAAATTTTCCATATTTACCAGTTACTTTTATCCCTATGATGATCAGACTATACTCTTTTTCAAAAGTCAGTTTATGAAAAATCTCACCGATGATACTGGATGATTGGGGTACCGTGATCTCAGCAATTTTAATTTCAAGATAATTATAAATTATTTTATCCAGTACTGAAAATATCCTCGGTTTTTGTAACAGTCTAAATATACCATGTGCCCCCATATCATATGGGTTGACAGTTTCATTTGCACCTGCCAGAATCATCTTTGACTCATCATTGGCTGATGATGCAAGGGAAATAATCTTTACATTGGCATTTAATTTCCTGGCTGAGAGCGTAATAAAGAGGTTTTTGTGATACGCCTCATGCATACAAAAAAATGTATCAATATCTCTGTCTATACCAATTTCAATCAGCCCTTCATCTACCATCAAATCAACGACTGCTGCTTCAAAACCATCTTCTTTTGCACGATTTTGTTCTCTTTCATCCGAACAGACAAGTCTGAAGTCTATCTTTTTATCTGTCAGGATTTTAGCCAATTCTGCTGCTGTTGTAGTATATCCGTATATGACTATATTTTTGATCACTTATCCTTTAAAAAGACTCAATTTAAATAAACGCGTATCTTCTCTATCTCCTATCACTATCAATATATCATGTTCAATCAGTATAAACATATCAGCATCGGGGTGAAAGTAAAATTTATCCTCTTCAATGGTACGTACCACACCCAAAACCTTTAAATTGTAACCTTTGATACCGATTTGGTTCAAGAATTGATCACTCGCTTTTGAATCTCTGCTGATCTCAATTTCTTCTATTACCGGATTATGCTGTTCTATGAGGATATTGTCCAGTGCCGTATAGGCAATAGGTTTTTCATAATATGCCAAAGCGGCTTTGGCTGCACTGTTAAAAGGGAAAACACCCTCCTGTGCACCAGCCATCTCCAACTTCACTTTTGCTTCTTTATTATTGACTCTGGAAAAAATGATATTGTCAGGATTGAGTGATTTTAATGACATAATGATTGAGAGATTGAGTGCATCATCAGTTGTTAACGTCACAGCCTGCCTCATTTTTGTATCACATTTTAACTCTTTTAAGACTTCTATATCTGTAGCATCTGCGCAAAGTGCCAAAAAATTCTCTTTTTTTGCCAAAGCAATCTCATCTTCACTCTTATCCACGATAACAAATGCTTCATTTGCCCGGTGTAATTCTCTGGCTAACTCTTTTCCCATCTTTCCAAAACCGCAAATAAGTATAAAACTTTTCAGTTTTGCCACCGCATTTAAAACCTGCTGCTCTTTAACCTCTTGCATCTTTTCTGTCATAGACGTCGTAATAATAGAAGTCATAAATGAAATAATAGCAATACCCCCGACGATCAATATCGTCGTAATCAATCTGCCGGCAAGCGTTTGTGGTGCAATGTCGCCATATCCTACAGTTGTGATGGTGATAACAGCCCAATAGATTGCATCAAAAAAATTATTGATTTTATCATTACTGCCATTACCTTCAAAGATATAAATCACCGTTGAAGCAAAAAATACCATGAAAGTAAAAATCATCAGCAATGTTAAAAACTCATACCGTTTTTCAACAAATACTTTCAATAAAAAATTCAGGCTCTGTGTATAACGAAATACTTTAAAGAGTCTAAAAAGCAGGAAAAAACGCAATATCCGAAGCGGTCTATAAGAAGGCAGAATCGCCAAAAGATCAATGATAGACATGGGAGATATGATAAAACGCACTTTATCCGACAGTGCTGGTTTTAAAAGCATCCAGCTACTGCTTTCACTCTCTTCCAACTCAAACTTTTCATGGGCACTGATAATGCTTTCATGTATGCTTGAACTTACCCACAAGCGCCCCAGCCACTCCAAGATAAAGATCACTACAGCAATCGTCTCATAAGTATAAACAAAAGGAGGCAGTGTATTTTTGATTTCCAGTATCAGTATCAAAATTGTCGAAAAGACCAAAAAGATCATAAAAAAATCAAAATATTTTTTATGATCAGAGGTATGATCTTCTAAAATTTCATAGGCGTTAAATTTAACTTTTTTATATGTCTGGGAGGCTTCTAAGGCATAAGCTAAACTTAAAAGTCTCTTTTTTAAATACATATTTTAGGCGAGCTTTTTCTTCAGAATTTCATTTACTTTGGCAGGATTGGCACTCCCTTTGCTCTCTTTCATCACTTGCCCTACAAAGAAGCCAAAGAGTTTCTCTTTCCCGCTTTTATATTGTGCAACTTTCTCTTCATTTGAAGCCAAAATACCCTCAACCATCGCTTCGATAGCACCATCATCACTCACCTGTTTCAAACCAAGTTTATCAATCACAGCATCAATATCAGCATCTTCTTCCATTACAAAGTCCAATACCTCTTTTGCTGCTTTTCCCGATATCGTACCATCTTCTATCCGTTTGACAATGGCCGCCAACTTCACTGCATCAACAGGACTTGTTTCGATTGTGTAGCCATTTTTGAGGCGGCCCAGCAACTCAACTGTCAGCCATGTGACAGCATTTTTCGCACCGGCACCTTCATCCAGCATCTTTTCAAAATAATGTGCCAGTTCAATAGCCGCAGTGATCACCGCTGCATCATACTCTTTGATACCATATTCTTGGACAAAACGTGCTTTTTTTGCATCTGGAAGTTCAGGAATATTTTTACCCTCTTCCAGCATCTCATCAGAGACAATCACCGGCTCCAGATCCGGCTCGGGAAAATAACGATACTCAGCACTGTCTTCTTTGCCACGCATACTTCTAGTCTGCCCTGTCTCTATATCAAAAAGACGGGTTTCCTGATACACTTCATCTTCATAGACACCATCTTCCCAGGCTTCTATCTGTCGTTCAATCTCATATTCTGTAGCTTTTTGGATAAATTTAAATGAGTTCATATTTTTGATTTCAACTCTGGTATAAAGTTTTTCATCCCCTTTTGGACGGATAGATACATTGACATCACAACGAAATGAACCTTCCTGCATATTGGCATCAGAAATCTCCAGATAACGTACAATTGAGTGCAGTTTTTTCAGATAGCGGATCGCCTCATCACTGCTTCGCATATCCGGTTCAGAAACAATCTCCAGCAGTGGTGTACCTGCTCTGTTCAAATCGACTTTGCTCTCTGTGCCATTATGAATGCTTTTTCCCGCATCTTCTTCAAGGTGTGCCCGGGTGATACCGATTTTTTTGCTGCTGCCATCATCAAAATCGATATGCAGTTCTCCGCCTTCTACAATAGGAATCTCAAATTGGGAGATTTGATACCCTTTGGGAAGATCCGGATAAAAATAGTTTTTACGGTTAAAGATCGATTTTTTATGGACAGTAGCACCCACTGCATTACCAAAATAGATCGCTTTTTTGACTGCTTCTATATTTAACACAGGCAGTGCTCCCGGCAATCCCAAACAAACTGGACAGACATTGGTATTGGCTGCTTCTCCAAAAGAAGTAGGACAGGAACAAAATATCTTTGTTTTGGTATTTAACTGGATATGGACTTCTAAACCGATGACAACTTCAAACATCACTAACCTTGCATAAAATTTTAGATATTTTACAACAATTATGATTAGAGTATAAAAAGTTAAGTTTTATTGTAATTAACCGATATAGAGTAAATATTATTTCACAACCAGGGGTTATCATGATAAAAAAATTCAGTTTAACATTACTTTCAGTCTCACTTCTTAGCAGTGTGCTTTGTGCACAGGTTGACAAAGCCAAGATCGATACATATATGGATGTATCAGGCACAAATATTATGATCGGGTCCATGTCAGATCAGATAACAGCAGGCATTTCACAAACCAGTATGATGTATGGCGAATCAGTTGATAAAGAAAAAGTATATTTTTTACAAAAACTCTTTGATGCAGATAATGGAGAAGAGATTGTCACACACTATCTCAGCACACACTTTTCAAATAAAAACCTCTCAAAAATAATTGGCTACTACAACTCACCTATAGGCAAAAAAGTCACCCAGGCGGGTATTGACGCTTTCTCTCCTTCTGCTCAGGCCGATATGTATCATTTTATGGCAGATCT
>JANTGR010000047.1 GCA_024762875.1 Sulfurospirillum sp. | reverse complement strand
TCTCTTTTGATGATAAACTCTCTTCGTGGTTCCCCGATATTCAAAATGCTGAAAAAATAACCATCAATCAACTACTCACCCATACCAATGGAATTTATTCTTTTAATGCTGATCCTGATCTACATGCAAGTCATCAAGACTTTACTCCAGAAGAGCTTTTAGAAATTTCAAAATCTCATGCAAATCTATTTGAACCCGGGGAGTACTGGTCTTATACAAATACAGGATATTTGCTGTTGTCGTTCATCGTAGAGAAAATAGAATCTAAAACATTTAGTCAAATAGTCAAAGATAGGATTGCAAAGCCATTACATCTAACTACATTAAGAACCCCTACAAAAGATGAGTTTAACTTAGCGTTAGCTCACGATAAAGAGGAGGTTATACATGAGGATTATTCTGCTATTTTAGGTGCAGGAGGATTAGTCAGTAACTCAAAAGATATGGCTATATTTTTAAGTGCCTTACTGACAGGAGAAATCATTCCTATACAAAATGTACATGCTATGCTCAAAGACTTATACCCTATGTTTGATAAAGGTACATACTATGGTCGAGGAATCATGCTCTATGATTTTGATGAACTCAATCAAACAGATAATATCTGGATAGGACATAGTGGAGGAACTGAGCATTATAGAGCTATTCTGATTTATGATATCAAATCAAAAATAATTATGTCTGTTTCTATCAATGAAAAAATTCCAGCAGAGGCTGTTGTAGGGCGTTTGATGGAAGTGATTCATCAATAATGACTAGAAAAACATGAGAACAAAAAAGTTATCATGTTTTCTCATTAAGCATTTTACAGTCGATAACTAAATCCAAACTCCACCTTATCCTGAGCGATATCCGTGACATCTCCCTTGTCATTTTCAAAATCTCCAAAGCCTGTACTACTATGTAGATATCCTATCTTAGCATCAATATTTTCATTGATATGATAACGCATTCCAAGCCCCAGGTTGACACCAAAAGCATCAACTTCTTTATCATTTATAGCCAAGTCAAACTTCTTAAACTTGGCTTTTCCTCCATAGAAACCTCCTGAGATGTAAGGCAAGATATTGCCACTCTCCCATGAAGTAAATGCCCACTCATAATTGATTCCAATCATCGCTCCGGTCATGTTACCAACATCGGTGCTAATCTTTTGATTTTTGAGGATAAGTTCTACTCTGTTTTTATTAAAATGCTGATATCCCACTTTAAATCCATAATTTATAGAAGTGACATCTTTATATGTTTTTTTACTTTTTAGATTGCCGTCGCTATCGTGTACACGAATATCCACGGTGTCATTTCCAATGTTGATAAAAGCTGTATCAAGCCCCAAATAAAAGCCATCAGTATTACAACTCTCTGATGCCATAAGTGGGCTTGTAAGTAGCGTACTGATCGTGATATACGATAATATTTTTCTCTTCATCTTCAACTCCTTATGTTGTGATAAGTCAATAATAAAATAAAAATATGTGAGGAAAATGTGAAAACCTCTTCATTCTCATTTTTCCCTCATTTTTTTCTGTTACACTAACACTATGAAAACATTTATCATGATACTCACCCTTTTTTTCTCATCCTTGCTTGCCGATGAGAAACCCATCATCACCGGTGTCTGGTCCTACCAAACTGCTGATGCGTCACTCACTCTTGAAAACATCAAAGCGTATGATAAACACTTTAAAAAGATGGATGCAAACAGCACTTTTACCAAACCACAATGGATCAAAATCAAAATAAGAGATGATTTAAAAAGCGGCAGATACATCGTATCTTATGGGCAATCTGACTTTGACTTCTCCTCCTTTACACCCCAGCAACAGATGCAAAAATTTGTGCTTTATGGTACAAAACGCGTCTCTTTCTCTTACCAACAAGGGCGTGACAGTACTGTCTATTATGTGCATTTATTGCCTACGGATGTGACATATCCCTCTTTTACTTTTGTCCAAAGTGAAAAAAATTTTTTAACGAGCCTTAACAGTATATTTATCTATCTTCTTATTGCCGGTATCGTCCTTGGGCTTATCATGATGACAGCGATCTACAATGGTGCACTGTACTATTTTAACAAAGAGAAAGCTTTTCTTTATTATACGTTGATGCAGGTTTTTATGGTGGGAGTTTTGTGGTTTAATACTGGTATGCCACATGCTATCTCACCCTATTTTTTGAGCCATCCTTTTATCTATGCATATATTTCACTTTTCACTGCCTTTTTTGCTGTTTTGTTTACAAGAAGTTTTTTAGATACCAAGCGATATCTACCCTATCATGATAAAGTATTAGTACTATTTTTACTGATTATCATCGGTGATATGCTTTACTATCCTAAAGCTATCCTAGAGGACTACGGACTTTATTCCCTCACGACTGCCTATTTTCTCGTAGTGGGCTTTTTGAGGATGCGCCAAGGCTACAAACCTGCGCGCTTTTTCTTCATCGGCTGGATTGCACTGACGCTTGGTATTTTAGTCGTAGAGTATTTTGAAAAATATGCCTACTTTGATACCATGCTGCTAGGTTCCACCATAGAAGCCATCATGTTAGCCATCGCCCTGGCCTACAAGATAAAACAGATCCATGCTGAAAAAGAACAGCAAAAAGAACTCATGATTCACCAAAGCCGCCTCGCTTCCATGGGTGAGATGCTAGGCAACATCGCCCACCAGTGGCGCCAACCGCTCACTCATCTCTCCTATATCTTTATGAATATAGAAGAACTGGACGATAAAAAAGAGCGTTCTTTGAAAGTTGCAGAGGGTACAAAACAACTGGAATTTATGTCACAAACGGTAGACGACTTTAGAGATTTTTATGCACCTGATAAAGGCAAAGAGAGATTTGATATGACAACAGAGTGTGAAGAGGTGCTCACCTTGATGAACCTCCAGGATATACATATCATTCTCACAACCAAAGAAAAAAGTGAACTCTATAACTATAAAAATGAGTTCAAACAAGTCATGCTCAACCTCCTCTCTAACGCAAAAGAAGCCTTACTGACGCGTGGCATAAAAGAGCCAACTATCACTATCATAATAGATAAAAACACTATCATGATAAGTGACAACGCAGGAGGCATCCAGGAACACAACATACAAAAGATATTTGAACCATACTTTACTACCAAAGAAAAAAGTTCAGGAATTGGTCTGTATATGTCAAAAATGATTGTAGAAAAAAACATGGGCGGGAGTTTGTCTGTCAAAAACGGTAAAGACGGAGCAATCTTTATAATCACCATGCATGATTTAACTGATTTATAAATTTATATTATATTTAAGCTTGCTTCATCTATAATATCTGCATGAAAAAATTAACACTAATAATACTACTTATCTTTATAGGAATTCAATTTGTTCCTATGGATGTTCCCGCGGATGTTCCTAGCAAGGCTGAAGATGCGATACAAGCACCTGAAAATGTTCAGGCTATTTTGAAGCGAAGCTGCTTTGACTGCCACTCGAACCATACGACGTACCCATGGTATAGTCATGTTGCCCCTGTTTCATGGTTTACAAAAGGACATGTAAAAGAAGGAAGAGAAAAGATGAACTTTTCTACCTGGGCTGGCTATGATGATGAGAAAAAGCTTAAGTATCTTGAAAAGATTCCTAAAGCCATCAAAAGTAAGATGCCACTGCCTACTTACCTCATCATGCATCAAGATGCAAAACTTTCAGATGCAGATAAAAAAGTGCTCGAAGATTGGGCAACTGAAGCAGCATTTGATTTAGAGTAATGTTCTATTGCTATGTGTTATCCTTCGCTGGTAGCACATAGATCAAACTTAACCACATGTGGTTTTTGTAGAAAATAATAATACAAAACATAAAAAATAAGCCCAATATAAAATGTCCCTATTCCGATAAACAGCCATCCAACACTAAATATTTTTTTCTCTGCCCATACAGAAGTTTGGGTTGTTTTAGTCACTTCATAACGATTGGTATATAACATCTCTTTAAAAATATTAATCTTTTCACTCTGTGTCATCTGCTTGTCTTCTGATACTTTTTTTGCAAAGTCATCAAAAATCTTCTGATACTTCTTCATCCCTTTTTTTTCCTGCATCAAAAAATACAAGCCTATAGGAAATGAAAATATCATGATAATCGTTGTCATGCTTCCCCCTCTCTTTTGTTCTATCATGATGATAACAAAAAGCTTCTATCTTTTATCCTACTTTACCGCTTTTTTTGCTTATTTTTAGTACACTATCCAGATAAAAACCCAAGGATAAGTCTATGCTATTTACTACCCCTCTGAAAAGTAACTCTACCAAAATCATGCTGCTGGGAAGTGGTGAGCTTGGTAAAGAAGTCGCACTGGAAGCCAGCCGTTTAGGTGTTGAAATCATTGCCGTTGATGCCTACCAAAATGCCCCTGCCCACCTCATCGCAAACCGTGCCTATGTTGTTGATATGAAAAACAAGGAAGCACTGCTTGAAATCATCCGTCGTGAACAGCCTACCTATATCCTGCCAGAGGTAGAAGCACTCAGTATAGAAGCACTTTTTGAGGCAGAAAAAGAAGGCTTTCATGTCATCCCGAATGCTGAAGCAGTAAACAAAACAATGAATAGAAAAAATATCCGTGTTTTTGCCTGTGAAGAGTTAGGACTCAAAGCCAGCGGATACGAGTTTGTAACAAGTTATGACGGATTGGGAAAAGCCTGTGAAAAGATCGGCTTTCCCTGTGTCATCAAACCTGTCATGAGCTCATCAGGTCATGGACAGAGTATCGCCAAAACGGCAGATGACTTACCTGCCTCCTGGGAACTTGCCAAAGAAGCCAGAGGTGATGCCAGTGAATTGATTGTAGAAGAATTTATACCATTTGATTATGAGATCACCCTCTTAACAGCCAGAAATGGAAAAGAGACCGTTTTTTGTGAGCCAATCGGACATATCCAAAAAGATGGAGACTATATCTTCTCCTGGCAGCCGATGCAGATGAGTGAAACAGCCAAGAAAAGAGCCATAGAGATCGCACAAAAGATCACTGATGGCTTGGGAGGACGAGGTATCTTTGGTGTAGAACTCTTCGTCAAAGAAGATGAAGTCTATTTTTCAGAAGTGAGCCCCCGTCCCCATGATACAGGAATGGTCACGATGATCACCCAGTCTCAGAGCGAATTTGCCCTGCATATACGTTCAGTACTCGGCCTGCCACTGGCATTCAAATTTTATGAAGCAGGTGCTTCAGCAGCTTACAAATCCACAATCGAATCTGTTGCACCCAGGTTTGAAATAGATGATGCCCTCTTTGATGAAAATTCTTTTGTACGCATCTTTGGCAAACCAGTTGCCCATACAGGCAGACGGATGGCAGTAGCACTCACAGCCGGAGAAAACGCCCTGGAAAATGCACGAAAAATGATAGAAAAGATCAAAGGAATTTAATGAAACACATAAAGAAAATATCAGACTATACGATGGTTGGCAGCATCGGTGCCTTGGCTGCAGTAAGCTTTACAGGATGTGGCGATAGCAGCAGTATGTTTGAACAGCCGCAACAAGCCCCGATGCAGCAAGAGACCCAAAAAGCACAAAATGCCTTTGTCATTATCGCGGAAACAGCCCCCGGAAAATACAAAATCGAAGACGAATTCCCGGCAAAAGAGACCCGAATCGTTCTGAAAAAGCTTGACGGGACAGAGCGTGTACTCACCAAAGCGGAGATGGATGAACTCGTCAAAGAAGAAGCTGCCAAGATAGACAATGGCACATCTGAGCTTACCAAAGACCCCTCCGAAGTCTCCAGTACAGACAGCGGTATGGGACTGGGAGGCATACTCCTCTCCAGTATGGCAGGTGCTGTGCTGGGCAGCTGGATAGGCAACAAACTTTTTGGCAACAGCAACTACCAAAACAATCGCCGTGCAAGTTATAAATCTCCACAGACCTATTCACGCAGCAAAAACTCTTTTAATCAAGCCAAAAAAAGCAGTATGGCTAAAAAATCAGGTTATCAGAAAAAAAGTTCTACCAGAAAAAGTTCAGGATTTTTTGGCGGCTCAAAAGGAGGATTTTTTGGCGGATAACATACGACTCAAAAAAGTCAATCCTCTCACCAGATCCTTCTTGGAAAGTATTCACTTTTCATGGCATACCCATGCAAACGATGAAGCTTTTTTAAAAGACGAAATCGTCCTCATCAAAGAGCATGAAGCCAATGCCTACTATGAAGCGGCCAATGAACTCTATGATATGTTTGTCGAAGCGGCAGAATATGTCATAGAAAATGATCTTTTTCATGAACTCAATATCCCTTTTAATCTCATAGAAATCATCAAAGAGTCCTGGGAAAATGATGTCCACTGGCACCTGTACGGTCGATTTGATTTGGCAGGCGGATTAAACGGTGAACCCATCAAGCTTTTAGAGTTCAATGCCGATACACCTACGTCTCTCATCGAAACGTCTATCGCACAATGGGCACTGCTCAAGTACAATGATCTGGATGACCAACGGCAATTTAACAACATCTACAATGCCCTGCGTGAGAACTTCCAAAGACTCGTAACCCTGGAAGAGAGTGTAGAAAAATTTGATGAATATTATGACGGCTGGAAAATCCTTTTTTCATCAGTACGCGGGAATCAAGAAGATGAAGACAGTACCAGATACCTGCAGACAATTGCTGAAGAAGCGGGATTTAACACAGCATTTTGTTATGTAGATGAAGTAGAATTTTCGGGTGAAGATGGTATCTTTTATGACGATGAAGCGTATGAGTTTTGGTTTAAACTGCTTCCATGGGAAGATATCGCCATCGAAGAGGGAGAACTGGCCACACTCTTAACCCAAATCATCCACAATAAAAAAGCGATTATCCTCAATCCTGCTTATACCCTGATATTTCAAAGTAAAGCGATTATGAAGATACTGTGGGATCTGTTTCCCAATCATCCGCTTTTGCTCGAAACCTCTTTTGAGCCACTTTCAGGTCAAGCTTATGTTGAGAAAAAAGCTTTTGGGCGCGAGGGTGAAAATGTCACTATCTTTGATAAAGACGGCACTGTCATCGACAAAAAAGAGGGGCAATACGATAACTATACCTCTGTCTATCAAGCGATGGCTGCTTTAAACCGTGATGAAAAAGGTGACTATTATCAAGCGGGTGTTTTCTTTGCCTATGAAGGTTGTGGATTGGGGTTTAGAACAGCAAACCGTGCTATATTGGAAGATGGTGCAAGTTTTGCGGGGCATATGATAGAAGGGTAACACCCCTCTCTATCATGATAGACTTACTTTTCGATTATTTTGATCTCTTTGTGATCATCTGGAAGATAGATGATGATATAAGGATTGCTCAGTGCCATAGTCACCAATCCAGTTGGTGTTTTAGATAGCAGTGTCACAGCTGTATATCTACCGGCATCTTCTACACTGGCTACTTCCAGACTATATCCACCACTCTTTTGCTGACCCATAGTAGCGATAATCATCGTCCCATCAAAAGTAGGAGCAACTTCATCAGTCAATGCAAGATAAGCATCTTCAAAAGCAGCCACTTCCTCTGCATCATCACTGTGAAAGACCAAAGTCTCTTTTTGTACTTCTATATTGGAAGGATAGATTTCACTTTTTATGATCTCAAAACGGGGTTGTTGTGGCATACTGGCCGTTCCTTTGGTTAAAATATCACTGCTTGTTTGCTCATCATTGAGAGTAGTTTGCAGACCGCTGTTACATCCGCCCAAAAAGAGTGAAAGTAAAATTAAAGTTAACCAAGTTTTCATACTGTTTCTCCTGATTTATCGTCCCTTAAAGCTCTTATAGCACCTTCTGTGCCAAGCTTTAATTTGCTCTTACACATACTTTAACATAAAAATAAACTTTACTAAAAAAACTTTAGTTTAAATTTATTTATATCTTCATTTTATGCTTATCATGATACCAATCGTAACTATCTTAGACGATTTGAACCTCATTTTCCAACATGATGCCATATTTTTCGGCTACTTTTTCTTTGGCAAGATTGATCAAAGAAAGCGCATCTTCAAAGCTGGCACCTCCCAAATTGACTAAAAAATTGGCATGGACTTCGGAAAACATCGCATTGCCTATACGTTTGCCTTTCAATCCCACAGCTTCTATAAGCGCTCCGGCATACTCTCCCTTTGGATTTTTAAATGCTGATCCTGCACTGGGTTCTCCTGGCTGATTTCCCCGCATAGCAGAAAAACTCTCAAACTTTTCATGCGAATATCCCCGCTCTATCTCAAAGACTGCTTCATAAACAACGGTATTGATATCCGCAAATCGGTAACCGTGTTTAATCTCTTCTTTTTTGATATATCCGTCTGCTGTCTTTATCATGATAAGTGAATTAAATATCTCATCTTCTTTCATGCCGGCATTCATCTTGATAAGTCCACCAAGTGTACCTGGCAGTTTTGAGAGATATTCAAAGCCTTTTATATCATGCTTTTTGCAAAAAGAATGAATACGCCCGCTCATGGCAGCACCACCCAGTATCAGCCTGCCCTCTTCTTCTTTGATCGTGGCAAACTCTTTGGAAAGCATGGCCAGCGGCGGAGGCGTAGGTGAAACAAGCAGATTGTTCGCCCCGCCGATGATAAAAGTATCCAAAGAGAGATGTTGTATCTTGTCTATGATTTCCACATCAACCACAGGACCGATTTTTATCGAAGCGTATTGGGAAAAATCAATGCTTCTTTTCATTTAAAATATAAACGTCGGAATTTTATTGATGACATCTGTCGTAAACTCCATCATCAAGTTCATCATCCAGGGCATCATAAAAATGATAATTAATACTACGATGATGATTTTTGGTACGAAAGAGAGTGTCATTTCATTGATCTGGGTGGTAGCTTGAAAAATAGAGATAGCCAAACCGGCGATAAGTCCGCCCATAAGCATAGGAAGTGAAAGCAATAAGGCTATTTTGAATGTTTCAACACCCAGACCAATCAACTTTGCTTCCATTTTTGCTCCTTTGGCACGTTTTTATGCAAACCTGTAATCATTATACTCTTTTGGCACTAAAAAATCTTCAACATGCAACTTCTCATCATAATACCCATGTTCATACCCGATCTCAAACAACTTATCAAGCGCTTTGAGTTGAATCTCGGACATACTCACCGAGTCTTCATTGGCATACATCTCAAGATATCGCTCCAGCTTTTTAGCATCTACACGAATCAAATCTCTTTGAATCAACATATCAGAAAGCATCTTTTTGTTTTTTTCCGCTACTTCCACCGCTTTGGTCAAGACCTCTTCATAGGCAATTGCACGGGTAATAGGCAGTGAACGTCGAATGCCCATACCGCCTAAGGGCAATGGCAGTCCCCCACCGCTGAGTTCTACCCAGATATCCCATATCTCTTTCTCTACTTCCAGGCTGTCATGATAAGTCAGGATACTCTCATGTATCAACACACCTGCATCTACCTCGCCATCGATAACAGCCTGCTCTATCTCCAAAAAGTTTTTGTAGATAATTCTGGCATCGGGATAAGCGATCTTGAAAAGCAGTGCATTTGTCGTATATTTTCCACTGAGAGCGACTTTAAAATTGCGCTTTAACCTGGTACCTTTTTTCTTGATAAGCTTGGGTCCATAGCCTTCTCCAAAACTCACGGCTGTCCTTAGGAGTGCATATTCATCTTTGATATAGGGATAAAGACCAAAACTGATTGCAGAGATATCATAGATATTTTCGAGCGCTTTGACATTCAGTGTTTCGATATCAAGTGCCAGGTTGTCAAAGTGCACACCTTCCATCCCTACCCAGCCAAATTTAATAGCATAAAACATAAAGATATCATCAGCATCGGGAGAATGAGCTACAGTAACAGTTTTCAAATATAGACCTTTGCATTGTAATTATAGAGGTGCCCTCTATTTTATTTTACCAAAATGTAGATATAATATTACAAACACCCGCAGAAGGAAGGTTTGATGTTAAAAGAGATTTCCAAGAAATTAACCATGAAAAAAACCTTCTTCACTACCCAGCTTGAAGGATTTTTTAATTCTATTACACAGGAATATCAAACAATTATCCATGAACTGGAAGTAGAAAAACGTGTTTTAGCAGAAAAGATCACCAAACTTGAAAAAGATGTGGACAATTTAGTCGAGATCAAAAAAAAGTATGAAAAAAGTGACCAGATCGACAAACGACGGATCAAAGAGCTTCAATCCAGCCTCGCAAGCAGTAAAAATGTACACTCCGGTGCCTATACTGAAAATCTGCAACAAGAGAATGAAAGCTTGAAAAAAGCGTTAAAAGATCTGAAAGAAGCACCCAGGGATGATGAAGAAACTGACGCGCTGAAAGCCAAAATCAAACAGCTACAAAGCTACATCAGTAAAGGTGCTTCTGCCTACAACGACTCCTTGATGAGTGAAAAGAAAGAAGAGATTATCAAAGAGATCAGTGAATCACTGAAAAAATAATTGAGTATTCTGAACAAACATACTTATAAACGATTCTACAGCCGTTTTACGGCGAAGCCTTAGTGAATAAGTATGTTTGTTCAGAATACTGAATTATATTTCAATTTGAAATATTTTTGCAACAAAAACAAAAACCTTGCTAAGATGAAGAAAATTCACAGAGCAAAGGAAAAGGAAATATGACAATGGCAATGGATACAAACAAACAAAAAGCATTAGATTTAGCAATCAAACAGATAGACAAAGCATTTGGTAAAGGTGCTCTTGTACGCTTAGGCGATAAAGTTATCGAACCTATCGATTCAATCAGCACAGGATCTTTAGGACTAGATATGGCACTTGGTATCGGTGGTGTACCAAAAGGCAGAATCATAGAAGTCTATGGACCGGAAAGTTCCGGTAAAACGACCTTGGCACTACAAATCACTGCCGAAGCACAAAAACAGGGCGGTGTATGTGCCTTTATCGATGCAGAACATGCGCTCGATACAAAATATGCAGAAAATCTCGGTGTTGATGTGGACAATCTCCTTGTCTCGCAGCCAGACTATGGTGAGCAGGCTCTTGATATTGTAGAGAGTGTTGCAAGAAGCGGTGCCATTGATTTGATTGTCGTAGATTCAGTCGCAGCACTCACACCCAAAACTGAAATAGATGGCGATATGGGGGATACACACGTTGGGCTTCAGGCAAGATTGATGTCACAGGCACTGAGAAAACTAACCGGTGTTGTTCACAAGATGAATACAACTATCATCTTTATCAACCAAATTCGTATGAAAATCGGAACAATGGGCTATGGCTCTCCTGAAACAACAACCGGTGGTAATGCCCTCAAATTTTACGCGTCAGTGCGTATCGATGTGAGACGTATTGCGACGCTCAAACAGTCTGAAGAAAGCATCGGTAACCGTGTCAAAGCAAAAGTGATCAAAAATAAAGTCGCTCCACCATTTAAGCAGGCAGAATTTGATATAATGTTTGGAGAAGGTATCTCTAAAGAGGGTGAAATCGTTGACTATGGTGTTAAACTTGACATCATCGATAAAAGCGGTGCCTGGTTTAGTTATGGGGACAAGCGATTGGGTCAAGGTCGTGAAAATGTCAAAGCCCTGTTAAAAGAGGAACCTGAACTGGCCTTAGAGCTGGAAAATGGAATAAAAAGTGCTATGGGTATAGGTGAGACTGAAGTAACAGAAGAAGAAGAGTCCAAAAAATAAACAGACTCTTCTATTCTTTTCCAAATCTTTGGTATAGCTTTGGTAAAATAAAATAAAAAGGAAGAGACTTAGATGATTTACATAGACGATATTTTTGCTGATGAAGTGATGGATAGTAGAGGCAACCCTACAGTAAGAACTACAGTGACATTAAGTGACGGAACAAAAACAAATGCCATTGTGCCAAGTGGTGCAAGCACGGGAAAAAGAGAAGCACTTGAACTGAGAGACGGTGGAGACAGATACATGGGTAAAGGTGTACTCAAAGCCTGTGAAAATGTCAATACAGTGATCGCAGATGCCCTGGTCGGCATCAGTCCATACAATCAGGCAGAAATCGATGCTATCATGAAAGAACTGGATGGTACAGACAACTATGGCAATCTTGGAGCAAATGCAACACTGGGTGTTTCTATGGCGGTAGCAAGAGCAGCAGCTGAAAGTATGGATCTACCACTTTATAGATACCTTGGCGGTTCAAATGCACTGACTATGCCGGTACCGATGCTCAACATCATCAATGGCGGAAGTCATGCCAACAACAGCGTCGATTTTCAAGAGTATATGATCATGCCATTAAACTTTGATAATTTTGCAGATGCACTGCGTGCTTCAGCAGAAGTCTATCATACCCTTAAAAAAATAATTGCAGATATGGGTGAGACAACAGCACTGGGTGATGAAGGCGGTTTTGCACCAAATCTCAAAAATAACGAAGAACCTATCCAGGTGATCATGCAGGCAATCGAAAAAGCAGGCTATACACCTGGTGAAGATATCGCTATAGCCCTGGATGTTGCCAGCAGTGAGATCGTCGCAGAAGGTGGATATAAACTTGATGCTGAAAATAGAGTATTGACTGCGGCAGAATTGGTTGACTATTATGTTGATCTATGCCAAAAGTATCCTATCGTCTCTATCGAAGATGGTCTCAGTGAAGATGACTGGGATGGTTGGAAAATATTAACAGAAAAACTAGGTGACAAAGTACAGCTGGTTGGAGATGATCTCTTTGTAACCAATGAAAAGATTCTCAAAGAAGGTATAGACAAAGATATCGCCAACTCAATCTTGATCAAACCAAATCAAATAGGTACGGTCAGTGAGACGATGGCTACTGTGAGACTAGCACAAAAAAATGGCTATAAATGCGTCATGAGTCATAGAAGTGGTGAAAGTGAAGATGCTTTTATCGCTGACTTTGCAGTGGCACTCAACACAGGTGAGATCAAAACAGGTTCTACAGCAAGAGGTGAAAGAACTGCAAAATATAATAGACTCCTGGATATAGAAACAGAACTGGGGTTTAGTGACTATCCTGGCAAAGAGCTCTTTTAAAGATGCCTATAACAACAGAGAAGCTGATAGAAGAAAGGCAAAGAAAAGAGTCTGACAAAGGTTCTTTTCTTCTGCTGATTTTTGTCGCTTTGTTTGTTGTCATGGCTGCTATGTTTATCGGTAATATGCTTTTTGGTAAAAACTCTTTAGAGGTCTATCTCGCACTTAAAAATGATAAAGATATTTTAAATAAAAAAATTTATCACCTTAAAAATGAGAATGCTGCCCTGCAAAAAAAATATTTTGAACTTAAAAATCTTATGCCAAATAAGGATGATGAGTGAAAATTATCTTATTTACTTTTTTATGTTTGACCTCTTTGATTGCAAGAGAGAATCCTTTTGAACCTGTCTTTGACAGCCCTACAACAACACAGAATGCTATTCCCCTTTTAAATATCAAAACCAGTAAAGCATATCTGCGCGATAATAACATCTCTTCTGTAGAAAATAATCAAACAACTGTCGTGGTGCAGGAAAAAAACATATCTGTTCTACCAGTCAAAAAACCTATCATGATAGCTACAAAAGAGACGCAGCCTAAAAAAGTAACTAAAAAACCAATCAAAGTAAAAAAGAAAAAGAAAAAGAAGCTCAAAAAGAAAAAAATCCATTTTAAAACAATCTATGCGAATTATTTTTTAAAAGTAAAAAGCGATGGCAAACATCTGAAGATCTACTCTCATGACAGGTTATTTAGAAAAACAAGATTTAAGCATCCTGCGAGAATCTCTTTTGATTTTGAAAGGCTGCAATATTTTCATACAAAAAATATCACGCTGCATAAGGCTTTTGCCAAAGAGATAAAATTTGGCTCACACCATCATTTTTATCGTATCACCATTGTGTTAAATCGCTATAAACATTATAAAATACGCAAAAAGTCTTACGGTTATCTATTCTCTTTCTATTAGAGATTTACTGCCTAAACGGCTGATAACTTTGATACTCACTATAGAAACCAGTACTTCAAACAAACTTGCCAATATAAAAGCAAAATAATAAAACTGTGAAATACTGCTGTTTTGATATGCCAATGTCGCAATCGCAATCAGTAATGTCAATGGCATAGAGTGTGAAAAAGCAAATAATATACGCTCCTGTCTATCCAGATAACACATAAAAGCAAAAGATGCCAGCATACGGATAACTATCATGATAGCTGTAATAGTCATCGCTGTTTGCACCAGACCTTCCATAAAAAGCGAACTCAATTGAAAAGTTGATCCTATATAAACAAAGAAGATCGGTATCAAAAAACCAAACCCAAAAGATGAAAGTTTATGTGGCAACTCTTTGTGGTGCTGAAAAAATGTAGGAATAAACATGCCCGCTACAAATGCACCAAATGCAATTTCCAAATGCAGTACCAGCATCACAGCAATCATCAGAAAAAAGAGTGCCATCGATAGTCTGATATCTTTTTCATCTTTGTCTGAATATATCGGTATCAGATA
>JANTGR010000046.1 GCA_024762875.1 Sulfurospirillum sp. | reverse complement strand
AGTTTTGTTCAACTGCAGGGATCGAGAACTTAAAAGTATGTTCAGACTTTAGAAACAAAGATTTTGCAAATGCCTATGGTATGCTACTGGCAGATGGTCCACTTGCCGGTGTAACTGCAAGAGCAATCTTTGTGATCGGAAAAGATGGAAAAGTAGCATATAAGCAACTTGTTCCTGAAATCACACAAGAACCTGACTACGCAGACGCAATCGAAGCGGCTAAAAAAGCAGCAGCGTAAGCTATCATGATAGCCCTACTTTTAGGGCTATTGGACTGTAAATATGTCTATCCAAACCCCTTTCGTTGCCGTTGACGGCATCATCCAACTTTATGATTTACAAAATAATTTTCAGGGCATTGTCTTTATAGAACGTAAAAACCCGCCTTATGGCATCGCACTTCCTGGTGGATTTGTCGATATCGGTGAGAGCTGTGAAGATGCGCTCGTACGTGAGATGAAAGAAGAAGTATCACTCGATGTCACTATAGAATCTCTACTGGGTGTCTACTCAGATCCTGCACGAGACGAGAGATTTCACACCGTTTCTGCAGTATATGTCTGTCATGCACAGGGTATTCCCAAAGCCGCAGATGACGCAAAAAAAGTTTTTATTTATACGATAGATAACATACCCTTATCAAAACTGCAATTTGACCATGCAAAAATTATCAATGATTTTATCAATTTATCCCAATAAATGAGTATTTTAGTAACAAATAACCCATAATATTCTTCATTTAAGTTTTAATTAAATTTAATTACACTAATGTAACTTATAGCTATAAAAGAAAATTTAATATGACTAAAGGAAAAATATGATAAAAAATAAATTACTTATCTATTCTATTTTATCATTATCAGCAGCATTCGCACTGACTGCATGTGGTAGTGATAATAAATCAACCACTCCATTGCAGGAAAACAATGTCGTATCTGATGATGCCGCACCCCAAATCAGTATGCTGGGAGATAGCAACCTTTCACTCACAATCGGAGATACATTTACTGATGCCGGTGCAACAGCACAAGATGACAAAGACGGCAATCTTACATCAGCCTTGCATGTTTCATCTGATGTAAACACCTCAAAAGCAGGCGCCTATAGCGTCTCTTACAGCGTGACTGACAGTAAAGGGCACACAACAACAGTTAAACGCTTCGTCACTGTATCTGCCGTTACTTCACCCTATGATACCATTCCTATCGACTCAAACACCAGACTGGGTGGAGAGAAAGGTATACTCTATTATGCAGATCCAAGACCTGAAGAGAATGGACTCAACCGAGCCCTGCGTATCGACTATAACAATATGAGCTATAATGCTGTAGCCGTCAATGGTATCAATCCGCACTCTATCGATAGAGCCGGAAGTACAGATAAATTTTATATTCGTACACAAAACTCTTACTCGTTTGATGTTGTCAATTTTAAAAACGACAGTGTCAGAACGATCGATCTGCAAGATCACAAACCAAGAGCCATAGGTGCTTACAATAAAAAATACAATCTTCAAATTCTTTCAGGTAAAGATATGCCGGTTGTTGATGTCATCGATGTTGCGCATGACAGGGTTTTGGCTACCCTGGGTGATAGACATACTTATGCAGCAAGCCAAATCACTTCAAATGCAGGAGCAGGATCAGCAACAGGACATGCTTTTTGGTTGGATGATGACCATTTTGGAATGATAGACAGAGTCCACAATAAAACGACTATTTATAAAGTCATTGCAAATAATGATGGCAGCTATGATTTTCAACAAACCTCTTCCATAGAGTCTGGAACAGCATTTCATGCTATCGAGCGTGACAGAGAACCAAAAACCAAAAAAGACATCACTACATTTTACACGATGGGAGAAGGTGACTTGACAAAAGGTTTTGTGCCATTTGTCCTGGAACTTACATTTGATCCAAAAACAGGTATCCTTTCACGAACTGGCAAAGCTGCCTATCTCTCAGAAAGTAATGCCATCGTTAACAAAATCAAACCAACAACACACCACTCCGGTGTCTCACCAGATGGTAAATACCTTGTTGTGCCTGTTTTGGATGGAAAAGTCTATTTTATCGATAGAGCCACGATGGATGTTGTCAAAGTTGTTGAAGCTAAATTGGGTGCTGCGCATATAGAATTTTCGGACAAAGAAAATCTTGCCATCATTACCAATCATTTCTCAAACTTTTTAACGATTATCGATATGGCAACACTCACAGTCAAGAAAAATATCCAAATCGGTTTTCATCATACATTTGATCCTGACCATAAACATCTTTTCCAACCGCATTTTTCCTATGTTGATCCAAGTGGAGAGTATTATTATACCTTTGCAACACAGGATGGAGACTTCTTGAAAATAGATCTAAGAACATTAGAGATCGTAGACAAAATGCATACAGGTGGGGCACCTGAACAAGCCCACTCATAAAAGTCTTATCATGATAGAGTTTTTCTATCATGATAATCTATAACCCTGGCGCTTTCCACATCGCAGTCGTGATACCTTCATCTACCAGTGACAACTGCGCTTCATACGCTTTTTTCCACTTTTTGCGTATCTCTTTATAGCTATCATGATGGGACATATTTGGCTCATATTGCTTCTCCCATTGTACCAGTTTTTGGGCAGCTTCTTTGATATCGCTATAAACGCCTGCTCCCACACCTGCGGCCATCGCACATCCTAAGGCAGTTGCTTCTTTTACTACCGGTACTTTGACTTTTTTACCCGTCACATCTGCCAAAGTCTGTGACCACAGTGCGCCTTTGCTTGCCCCGCCTGCAAAGACGATTGTGTCAGGATTGATGCCGGTAAAAGAGAAGATATTTTCTAGATTTTCCGCAGAGACGATACAGGCATTTTCCTCTAAAGATTTAAACATGGAAGCTTTGTTATACTTGCTCGCATCGATACCAAGATTGAGAAAAGAAGGACTGGCATGATACCATTTGCCATACTTCATCACATCTGAGAAGATAGGCAATATCCCATACGATCCAACAGGTACTTCACTTGCCTTCTGCTCCAACAAAGCATACGTATCCATCCCCTTTTTCTCAGCCTCCTCTTTTTCACTCTCACAAAAAGCATCTCGAAACCATCGCATCACAAGTCCGGAAAAAAAGGTAATTCCCTCTGCCTGCACCTGCCCTTTGATCACATGCGGATTGATACGCATACCCATATCATCCGGAGTCACCACTTCAGGCATATTGACCACTTGCTGCCAAAAGGTTCCACCAAGTACAGCAACATCCCCCACGTTTACCACACCAAGTCCAGCGGCGCCTAACTGCACATCTCCACCACCCATCACCACAAGCGTATCAGCAGATAAACCACTAGCACGATCTGTCACTTTGCCAATCACTTCACCCGCTTCTACACAAGGAGGAAAGATACTGTTTTTTATCCCTACACGACTCGCCATCATCGGAGCATACGTACGTTCTCTGAGCGAAAAGATACCCGCCGTGCCTGCATTGGAAGGGTCACTTGCGATGACACCTGAGAGCTTTGCAAGCACCCAGTCCGAGATCATCGATATTTTTTCTACTTTTGCATAGATATCTGGATGATGTTTTTTCAACCACAATATCCGAGGCAATGCCCCCAAAGCAAAAGTCTGCCCGCTTTGATGATAAAATTCCTCTTCCATCCCTTTAAATGCCAGCTTAAGCTCTTTGACTTCCTCTGCTGCACGGGCATCGACGTTGGCCACCGCCCACAACTCTTTGCCATCCTTGTCATAGAGTACAATCCCCTCGCGCATACTTGTCGCAGAAACAGCAAGGATATCTTTGACATCGATATCTTTGGTCGCTTTTTGGATACAGCGACACAAAAGTGCCCAGTTTGCCTCACAATCGAAACCCATCGAATTGGCCACACCTTCTTGTGCGATATGTGTCCACTCTTCCTGCCCTACGGCGATTTGATTGCCTTTTGTATCAAAAAGCACCGCTCTTCCACTGCCAGTTCCGGCATCTATGGCCAAAAGATAATGCATCGCTCTCCTTTCAAACAACTAACCCATAGGATAGAGAATATTTTCATGAACCCTATCACATGCACGTAACACTTCGTCTGCCAATACCACATCCATCGCGGCCAAAGATGGCTCCAACTGCTCAAGTTTTGTCGCACCGATGATGGTGGATGCTACAAAATCAAACTGTTTTGACCATGCTGTTGCCAAGGTCACCGGATGCATACCCGCTTCATGGGCTATGGATAAATACTGCTGTGTAGATGCCAAAGTTTTGTCATTTAAAAAACGTGATGCCATGTCACGCTGACGCTTTTTGCCTGAACGCATATAGCTGGCAAAACGCCCTTCAGACTCAGGGTTTTGGTTATATTTGCCACTCAATACACCTCCACCCAGCGGCGAATAAGGCAATAATGAAATCTTCTCTTTTTGACACACAACAGAAAGCTCGTCCAAAAAGCGTCGATTGAGAAGTGAAAAATTGTTTTGGATTGATTCAAATCGGGCTAATTGATGTTTTTCGCTCTTCATCAATGCCTTGGTAGTGCCATATGCAGTATCATTTGAAGTACCGATATAACGTACTTTTCCACTCGTTACCAGACGATCAAAAGCTTCCAAAGACTCTTCGATTGGAACCAGTGTATCAGGCCAGTGCATCTGATACAGATCAAGATAGTCTGTCTTAAGACGCTTCAAGCTTCCCTCCACTGCCCGCTCAATGTGAAATCTGTCTATCGCTGTCAACCCATGACGAATCGGCGGAACAAACCATCCATTTGCCGCACCAGCCACCTTGCTGGCCAGGATAAAAGCATCCCGTGGTTTATCTGCCATCCATTCACCCACTATCTCTTCTGTTTTACCAGCTAGCTTGGCTGAGGGTGGTACAGGATATATTTCTGCAGTATCAAAGAAGTTGATTCCACTTTCATATGCTTTATCCATGATTTTAAAAGCCTCTTTTTTATCAGCCTGTGTTCCAAATGTCATAGTTCCTAGACCAATGGGACTCACGCGAAGCCCTGTTTGACCAATATATCTATACTGCATAAAAATCCTTTGATGATATTGTATCCATTATTTAGTTTAGATCTAGAAAAAGAGGATTACTTAAAGAGAGAATTTATCCTATCATGACATGATAGGATAAAAGAGAATTTTCAGGATTTTAGAAAAACCACTGTGTTGTTAATTTGTAGCGTTTGTCTGTATAGTTTCCGAGATCTTGACCATACTCATCTTTTTGATATGCCAAACCTACTTTTGTAGAATTTCCTCGCAAATACCAGTTAAGCCCCACAATATTGGAAGTAAGCTTATAGTCACCGGCACCATCCCATTTATCCCATGACTCCACTCTTACAAATGGTGCCAGATAGTAGGCATCCTTAAAGACATACTCACCTGTGGCATACCAGCCATTTGACTTGCCTGTCTCTGCACTTCCCCAATCTTTGACTACACCATCAAAGTTAAAATACTCTGCTTGTACAAAGGCACCTAAATAGTGGGCTGATATCTCTAAATTTAAGAGTTTGTGGTCAATTTTTTGTGATACTGTACCATCATTGTAGTTGATATTTGGACTGCTCCAATATGCTGCACCAATTGAGAAGTGTTTACCTTGACCAAAGTAACTCTCTGTTCGCTTTGTCTCTTCCCAGCCGTCAAAAGGAGAAAGAACCACTTTACCACCATAAAAAAAGCTCTCTTGTTTTAATTTTCCATCAAAACTACTTCCAGAAGCATCTTTTAATTTACCAGAATGTATCCCATCACCAAATGCAATCTCATAATAGAGTTTTTTATGCCAATCACCATACATTTTTGCATTGGTTCCACGGCGATTGTGTGTGATATACTGTGCTGCTTCATCAGCAACATGTGGTCTGTCATAGTGGATGACATAAGCCGACTTGACTGTTTCAGTACGGGAAACATCAATTTTCCCTCTGTATAATTTGAAGTTTACAAGTGATGAGTCAAAAGGTTTTTTGATCTTCAGATAAGCATCTCCAACATTAAACTTTTGTTCACCTTTGTCTTGATAATTTGCTTTGTCATTTCTCACATCCATCGTAAATGAAACATTTTTCGAAAAACCAGCCTGAATTTCAAATCGGGTTCTTCTCAAATATGCATCCATTGCACTGACTCCATCTTTGCCACTGTCATAGTTCTCAAATGTTCCTTGTACACGGACTCCCAGTTTTACCCACATATCTGGATTGTCAAAAGGTCTGAGAACCATATTGGGTCCTGTTTGTTTTCCCAGTAAAAAATCAGGTGATTTTGCATTAATCACTTTAAAGTGTTTCTCCATGCTTTTTTGATCAATCATATTGTTAGATTTCTCCTCCAATGTTTTGAGCTTCTCTTGCAGCGTATTCATCTCTGTTTTAAGTGTTTCTACTTCACTGTTGGCACTGACTATTGAGACAATGGCAAACATAGATAATAAAGTTTTTTTCATTTTCGATATTCCTTTTATAATTGCGTATTCTGAACAAATACACTTGTGAACGACTCTACAGCCGTTTTACGGCGCAGCCTTAGTAAATAAGTGTGTTTGTTCAGATCACTCAATTTATATACTGCAGGGATTATATTACAAAATGATTACAAAATGATTACAAAATGATTACATACTACGGCATATCCAAGTAAAAATAGAGTTAATGTGATACTTATTATTTTCCAAATAGATTATTAGTAAAGTTTTTATTATTTACGACGATATATAGTAAAATAAATTTTAAAAGGTTTAGCCATGCATTATTCTAATAGATCGAGTGAATATAGAGTTCTTCTTACAAAAAAGTATCTTGTTGCAGAACTATTTGGTCTAGTTTTTTTTATTGCTGCCATTATCCAGCAGATGTGATATATCAAACCAAAAAGTCGAACCAATATTGGGTTCGCTATTAATCTCAAGATAACTGTTATGGAGTTTGAGTATGTACTTCACGATATAGAGTCCAACACCTATTGAATTATCCCAGGAGAGAGAATCAACACGAAAAAATCTTTTTGTGATATTTTCCAGGTCTGCCTGTTCGATACCGATACCTTTGTCAATCACTTCTACTTTTCCATCATGAAATCTAACCACTATTTCATCTTCTGAATATTTTAATGCATTTTCTATCAAATTGGTTAAAAGGTTTTCAAACATGATTCGGTCAGCATTGATTGTTACATTCTCTATATCCAGTACTACTTCTCTGGTAGTATATTTCTGCAGTACGGTCTCCCTTACATCTTCAGCCAATGCCAAAAGAGTAAAATGTGTATATTCGGGTAAAAAGTTCTCATTTTCAAGTTTAATTGCCAAAGAGAGTCTATCAATCATAGAAGAAATTTTTTGTGCATTTTTAATCACTTTATCTAAAAACTTTTTGCGAATAGTGGGACTAAGGTCTTCATCTTCTCTGACAGTTTGTGCATATCCTACAATAGCAGCAACCGGATTTTTAAACTCATGACTGATTGCTGAGATGATATCACTCTGTTTTTGGCTTAAAAGCTTCAGATTTTTGGTATATTTTGCTTTTTGGCGGTCTCTTTTTTCAAGCTTTTTTGATACTTTTCCAATCTGCTTTGCAATCGTATCAAACTCTTGACAACATTTTACCTCATCAAAATCCACCTCATACTTTTTATTTAACAAGTTTTCCAAACTGATATTGATATGTTCAATATCCTCTGAAATTTTTCGATTGATCCGCATGGCTATCCATAATGCGCCAAATAAAGCCAGGGTAAATAATATCATTGCTTTTATCCAAAACTGAAAAAACTTTTCCTGGATACTCTGTAGTGCATATGCCATACGTATATACCGCATTCCCACACGTTTTGCAACATATAAAAAATCCCGTTGTACGCTTTTTGAATAACGCACACTGGAACCAATACCATCTTTCAAAGCAGCTATCACTTCAGGACGGTTTAAATGGTTTTCCATCCCTTTGACTTTTCTGTTACTCTCATATATCACAACACCGGATGCATCGATAATCGTCACACGTACCCCTGTATCTCTTTTGATCTGGTGTATAATCTCTTCTATTTTTGCTTCATTGTTGTCTAAAATAGAAAATTGTTCTATCATGTTGATAAGCATCGTACGGTGATTGTTGATCTCTATCTTTTTAAGTAAAACATACCCTGTGATAGAAGTGATAACGAGGGTGATAAAAAAAAGGAGTGAAAATGATCGGAAGTAGCGTTGATCGAGTCTTAGCATAACTTATATCCAATACCTCTGATGGGTTGGATGTATTCTCTCTCTTTATTGGGATCGATTTTCTTTTTGAGACGGTTTATCGTCACATTTACTGTCTTTTCTTGTTTAAATTCTTCATTTTTCCATACTTCTTCCAACAGTTGATCACGGTTCAAAACAACATTTTTATTGTGTATAAAATAACTTAAAAGTTCAAATTCCAGCTTACTGAGGTTCACTTCTTTTCCTCCTACATAAGCACGTCTCTCATCTAAATTTAAAGTAATATCTTTATAAACCAGCTTACCTTCATCACTCACTTTCGTACGACGCAAGATTGATTTGACACGCAGCACCAGCTCATTCATATTAAAAGGTTTGGTGAGATAGTCATCTCCTCCTCTTAAAAAACCCTCTTCTATCTCACTATCCTGATTTTTGGCACTGACAAAAATAACGGGAACCTTATGTCCCTCTTCACGTATTTGTTTGATAAACTCACTGCCTTCCACACCAGGCAGGTTTCTATCGGCTATGATAAGATCAATGTCTTCTTCCAATAATAAATTTTCAACATTTTTTGTCGAAAGAAAGCCTGTTACTTCATATCCCTCTTTTTCTAGGTGATATTCACACAGTTCCAATAAATCTTCTTCATCTTCTATGATTACAATTTGCGCAGACATTACAGTTTCAGTTTACCACCCTTTTGTGCGAAATAAGCCAATTTTACGATATTGACACTTCGATCGGAAATACGCTCCATCTTACGCATACTTTTTAGAAATGTGATAAAATCACCTGCCTGTTCTGGCAGATTACAAATTTCCTGGATAATATTTTGCTCTATAACCGAGAGTATATCATCACATTTACTCTCTTCTACATTTGCTTTTCTATAGAGACTTTCCAATGCCTCTTCAGACGCTAATTCAATCGATTTAACAGCTGCTTCAAGTGACTTATATGTACTGTTTTGAAAAGAAATTGTGTCTTCTTTCAATCCTTCTATGGGAAATTCTCCTGAGATCTGCATCTTGATACTTTTTGCATAAGAACGGATATAATCTGCCATTCTTGTTAATTCACTGGTAATTTTCAGATGTGCAATCACAATCCGCAGGTCTTTTGCTTCTGGAGAAAAGAGAGCCAGTGTTTTGAGAATTTCATTGTCTATTTTACTATTTCTGCCATGGGCATCTTTGAGGATATCTCTTGCTTCATTTGCCTTTTGGATGTCACCTTCTTTAAAAGCTTCAAAAGCAAGTTCATAGGCTTTGAGAACATCTTGGGCGAGTACCAAAACCCTGCTTTTTGATTTCTCTAAAATTTTTTCATAATTGTCCAGCATTATCCAAACCTTCCTGTTACATAATCTTCTGTTAATTTGACTGACGGATCCAAGAAGATCTTGTCTGTCTTATTATACTCTATCAATTCACCCAAATACATAAAAGCAGTATAATCACTCAGACGGCTTGCCTGCTGCATGTTATGCGTCACAATCACAATCGAGAGCTCTTTTTTAAGTTCGCTGACCAGCTCTTCAATTGCACCGGTAGAGATAGGATCCAAAGCAGATGTCGGTTCATCCAATAGTAATACTTCTGGACGAAGGGCGACTGCTCTTGCGATACAAAGCCTTTGCTGCTGCCCGCCGCTGAGCCCCATAGCTGAATCTTTCAGCCTGTCTTTAGCCTCATCCCATATCGCAGCACCTTTGAGTGCATCAGCTACCTTCTCTTCCAATAGGGTTTTATCTTTAATCCCTGCCAATTTCAAACCATATGCCACATTATCAAAGATACTCATCGGAAAAGGAGTCGGCTTTTGAAAGATCATACCAACACGTTGGCGCAGTTTTATCAGTGCATTCTCTTTTTTGATCTTCAAAATATCTTCATAAGTGTCATTTTTCGTATTGAGCAAATTCACTTCACCCTTATATTCATTGCCGGGGTAGAGATCATGGATACGATTCAGTGAGCGAAGTAAAGTAGATTTTCCACATCCGCTCGGCCCTATCATCGCTGTTATTTTATTGGTATAGATAGGCAGGTTTATTGATTGTAGCGATGCTTTTGGTGCACCTTTATATCTGAAAGAAAAATCTTTAATATCCATAATAATTTGTTTAGCCATAAAATTTATCCTTTTTCTCTTGTAATATATCGGCCAATAAGGTTGATAAAAAGTACTATCATTGTCAATATAAATGAAGCAGCCCATGCCAAATCTCTACTTTCGCTGTCTGGGTAGTTTGCAAGGTTAAAGATGCTGACAGTCAATGAAGGGAACTGTCCATTCATATCCATCGTAAAATAGGCATTGTTTGCTGACGTAAATAAAAGAGGAGCTGTCTCGCCGATAATGCGGGCAAATGCCAGCAAAATTCCTGTCGTAATACCTACTTTTGCTGCTTTGACAACTATCTGTAAAATAATAATATGTTTGCTGCCGCCTAATGCCATGCCGGCTTCTCTTAACTCTTTTGGTACAAGAGAAAGCATATTGTCTGTAGTTGAAATCACGATTGGAATCATCATGATAGCCAACGATACGGATCCTGCCCAGCCATTATAGTGATTGACAGGACTCACCATAATCGCATACACAAATACACCGATAACAATCGACGGTGCACTCATCATCACATCACTTAAATTTCTCATTATTGATGCCAGTGTGCTGTCATTGCTGTATTCTCTGAGATAAATACCTGCCATCATACCAAGTGGTACACCTACCACAGTCGCGATGAGTGCCATAGTAAACTGCCCTACCAATAGATTTCTGATACCGCCTTCGACCAAGTCATGGGTAAATAGCGCAAAGTGCACACTGTTGATGCCCTTGATCGTCAAAGTTGTCAAAATCCAAAATAAAAAGGCTATGCCTACAATGGCAGAGACTGTGGAGAGTATCATGATAAGCTTGTTTAGTATCAGTCTGTTCATATGATGGTCTCCTTTTCAAAGAGCAAAGCTCCTTGAAAATTCCTCGCACTGAAGCTTAGCCTTTGGCTAGAATCTGTCATTTTGGTCTCCTTTTCAAAGAGCAAAGCTTCTTGAAAATTCCTCGCACTAAAGCTTAGCCTTCGGCTAGATTTTGTCATTTTTTTCTTCCTAAAAAGTAAAATTTCGCAACGGATATAATCATAAAACTCACCACAAAAAGGATCAATGCCAAATAAAACATCGATGAAAGCTCCAAATCCTGCGCTTCTGAAAAATTGTTTGCCAGCAAAACCGGTATCGATGTTGTTGGATCTGTGATTTTAGAGGGAATCTGCATCACAGAACCTATCAAAAATGCTACCGCCATCGTTTCACCAAGCGCACGTCCAAGCGCTAAGATAATCGAACCTATAATACCTGCTTTAGCATAAGGCATCACTATATCTTTGATCACTTCAAACTTTGTGGCACCCATCGCATAGGCACTCTCTTTGAGCACATCCGGAGTCGTGTTCATCGCATCTTTTGAAATAGCCGACATAAACGGTATGATCATGATAGCCAGCACCAACCCTGCAGTCAAGAGCCCCATACCGCTGCCGCCAAAGATATTTTGAATAATAGGTGCAAAATAAAAAAGTCCCCACATTCCATAAATAATACTCGGAATCGCCGCTAAAAGTTCTATCGCGATAGAGACAGGTTTGATGAGAAATCCGGGAGCCACTTCAGTTAAAAAGATGGCAATTCCCAAAGCAAGAGGTGTTGCAACCACCATAGCAATCAAAGTGGCATACAGTGTCCCGACAATCGGTACCAGACCGCCAAATATACCACCTTCATCATCTTCACCTACTTCCCAGTTATCATCCAGCAAAAAACCCAATCCAAACTCATGTATCGACTCTTTTGAATAGATGAAAAGAACAATAAAAATACCAAGAAGAATTAAGAATGAGAGTGAAGCAGAAAAAAGTGAAAAATTTCTAAAAATTCTTGCGCCCATAAGCTACCCTATAAATTTTTTACTAATAATATCTATTTTTGGTTACAAAACAGATACAAAGATACACATATTGATACCAAAGAGGAGAAGAAGGTATCAATATGAGAATTTTTTACCAGTGTACTTCTTATACATAGCACTGCTTCATAAAAAGAAATGCAGAGAGAAAGGGAATTATTTAATACCTTTGGCTTCCCAATATTTTCTAACCATATCTTTTGTCTCTTTTGGAAGCGCTACATAGCCTAAATCAGTCGCTATTTTATCACCATTTGTATAGGCATAATCGATAAATTTTGTGACTGCTTTATTGGTATCTTCTTTTTCAGCTGGAAGCAAAATAAATGTTGCTGCTACAATAGGATACGATGTTTTGCCATCAGGATATGCGATAAGCGCATAAAAATCATTGTCAGGTGTCCATGTCGCATATTTTGCTGCATCTTGAAATGAAGCCAGTGTCGGGAGAATGTATTGACCTTCTTTGTTTTCTACCTGTGCTGCCGGAAGATTGAGTTTTTGTTTATATGAATATTCAATATAGCCAATTGAATATTTGGTCTGTTGAATTGTTGCCGATACGCCAGAGTTACTTTTACCTGCTACGATATTGGCTTTCCATTTTGGTTTCTTACTGGCTTTAAATGCTTTATCATCAAGTTTTGAAAGATAATAGGTAAAGTTATAGGTTGTTCCTGATTTGTCAGCTCTGACGGCTACTGTTATTTTTTCATGTGGTAGTTTTAAGTCAGGATTGACAGCTGTAATCGTTGCATCATCCCAATATTGGGTTGCACCGCTGAAAATACCTGCAATAGCTTTTTCACTCAATTTGAGTTCACCGTCTTTTACACCGGGGATATTGTAAGAGAGTACAATGCTTCCTACGACTGCTGGAAACATATAGAGTTTGTCTTTTTTAATTTTTTTTGCTTTTAACGGCTTGTCACTTCCTGCAAAATCTACCATTCTTTTTTGAATAGATTTGATACCATCACCAGAACCAGTTGGTGTGTAATTCACTTTTTCACCCGTTTTTGCATTATAGTCTGCGATCCATGCTTTATAAAGAGGTCCAGGGAAAGAAGCTCCTCTACCTTGTAACTCTGCTGAAAACAATGATGTAGTCACTACTGTTGCGGCTATTGCCAATGTTGCTATTTTTTTTAATGTCATATTTCATTACTCCAAATTTTAATTTCATACCAAGTATAGTCAATATTGGTAACAAAACGGTTACAAAATCTGTTTATCCTTTTATATACCGCTCTCTTTTTTTCGCTTTTATTTTTTCAATCTCCACTAAAATGAAACTATCTACACAATCATTAAAATCTGTATCGATATTAAATCCCATAAATGTGATACCCCCTTTTTCACAGAGGTCGGTATATTGTTTATACAGTGTTGGGATAGTGACACCATAGCAGCTCAACTGCTCTTTAAGTACAACAAAATCTTTTTGGGCATCCTCTCCACAAAAAAGATTTTCCAACTCTTCTTTTTCATCTTTACTGAAGATAAAAGGGTATTGGGGCTGTAACAGTTCCTGATGATTACCATGATAGTGGTTATAATAGTATAAAATCAGATTTTGTGCTCCTTTTGGAATCGAAGTGCTTAAACTCACAGGACCAAACATGTACTTGATATGAGGATTTTGATGCAAATAAGCGCCTATTCCCTGCCACAGATAATCTAGAGCTCTGCTTCCCCAATATTTTGGTTGTACAAAACTTCTTCCCAGTTCGATAGAATTTTGTAGATATTTTTCAAATTCCGGAGTAAAGTGAAAAAGGGAATTACTGTAAAAACCCTCTTTATCATAATGTTTATATATAAAATTACTCTCACCTATACGATATGAACCAACGATTTCAAGTGCTTCATCATCCCATAGAACGATGTGTTTATAGTAGTGGTCAAATTCATCACTGTCTCTTTTGTTGCCAGTGCCCTCTTCTACCTTTCTAAAGGTATATTCTCTGAGACGACTGATCTCTTTCATGATAGAAGATTCATTTTCATAGCTGTACAGATAGATCTTTTTGCCATCTTTGGTTTCACCGATAAGCTGGCTTGATTTTAATTCCTCTTTTAATGCCTGTCTATCTTCCGGATGTGCGATACATTTTTGTGTTACAAAGATAGGTTTTCTGTTTTTGGCAATCCGGTATAAATGTTTTTTAAACAGTTTGACCTCTGTTTTTGTATCAAAAGACCTGTTTTTAAAACTACTGTATGGTATCACTTCACCTACTTTAAACTCCAACGTTTTACTTTTTTTATTGAACATTTCATGCGGTAAAAGTGCTGCTGAGATACGTTTGTTCAGTGTTGAGAGTGTGTAAAAGAGTGTTGAATTTTTTGCTTTTATGTAGATGGGAAGGATCGGAGCATTGTTCTTCAGTGCAAAGTTCAAAAA
>JANTGR010000045.1 GCA_024762875.1 Sulfurospirillum sp. | reverse complement strand
TTATTAAAATAATTATATTTATGCCTATTTTAGGCACTTTTAGTCCAAAAACACTTGCATATTCTTAAAAAAGACAGTAAAATTACTCATACAAGTTTATTTTAATATTAAGGCACCCTATTTTGTATAAAATTTTTACATTGACAGTTCTTTTTAGTACAACACTACTGGCTGATTTTTATATCAGTCAGGGTAAAAAATGTTCTTTAAGCAAATTAACGGCATTTGCTCCTTTAAAGAAAAACCGAAGTGCACTTTCTCCTGTCAGTTATTATAAAAATGCATCCGGCAAACGTCTGGGTGTGGATAAAAACCTGATTGTTGATTTTCAAGACTTATCCATCCAGCTTTATATTGAAAAAGAGTATGGTCTCTCTTTGATCAAAAAACTCAATGCACATATGTTTGTCTATCAAATCAAAGATAAAGACCTTACCCTTGAAACAGCCAATGCACTCTCACATCTTGAGGGTATTAAATTTGCACATCCGGATTTTATCGTTCAAAAGAAAAACAGAACAAATGATCCCCTCTACGATCAGGCATGGCATCTTTCAAATGGCCGTGGTATCAATGTAGAACAGGCATGGCGCTATACCAAAGGAGCCGGCATCATTGTTGGTATTTATGACGAAGGTATTGATATCGAGCATGAAGATCTCAGAGACAACATCCTGGGCTACGGCAATTTTAACAAAGCTGACGGGCAAATCGATATCGTCAGAAGTGCCAGCGATTTAAACAATGATCTATCCAATGCCCCTGCCCCTGCCTCAGATATCTGGCATGGTACTGCCTGTGCCGGTCTTATTGCAGCAAGCGGTGATAATTTTCGCGGCAGTGTAGGTGTCGCACCCGAATCAAAACTACTGGCACTACGCTATGCCAGCAGCAATATCTCACGTGATATTGAAGCATTTTATGCCATGGCAAACAATGGTGCAGCCATCATCTCCAACAGCTGGGGGACCTATGCCATGCAGGATAGTTTCAATGCTGCCCTCAAAGATCTTTCCGAAAATGGCAGAAATGGCAAAGGCACACTGATCTTTTTTGCTGCGGGCAATGACGGCTGTAATATGGACGGCTATTACAGCAGCAATGCCAATGGTCAAATAGAGTGTAAAACTTCCTCCGCCTTTGATCCGATCAATGATGAATCAGAGTCCCCTTATGTACTCTCCATAGCAGCAACCACACAATACGACAACATTGCTGATTACAGTAACTATGGCAGCAATATTGATTTTGCTGCACCCGGTTCACAGTATCCTGCTTCTATCGTCACCACAGATGCCAGCGGCACGCTTGGAGCTAACAACAGCAATTACACAAGCAGTTTCAGCGGCACTTCTGCAGCAGCACCTATCGCAGCCGGTACCGCGGCACTGGTTCTGGCAGAAAACTCTACACTCAGCAAAGAAGAAGTTGTTGAGATTTTAAAAGTCACTGCTGACAAAGAGGGACGATATGCCTATGATAGTGAAGGAAGAAATGACCATTGGGGCTATGGCCGTGTAAATGCAGGAAGAGCTGTAGCCCTGGCTGCAACTTATGGCAAATCCCAAATTGAGAATTTTGCACACATCATGTACCAAAATATGCACTAAACGCTCTTTTTACTACACACTTTTTTAAACAAGCCGATCTCCTTTTTATAATGTTTATAATGGAGAATTGGCGTATGAATCCTGTACCGTACCTTTCTATCACACTTTTTACCAATATCCTGCTAAGTCTGTCTGTTTTGTTTTTTGTCTATGAGATCTCTCCTCTTTTCTCACTCTTGCTTGCTAGTAGCATCATTATATATATGTTTATCAAGCAGCAGCAGGCAAAAAAAGAGCAACAAAAGCTGGAGAATCAATTAAGCGCTTACAGCTCAAAAAGCATCATATTTGAGCAAAGTATGCAGCAAAAAGAGAAAGAGCTGCAGGAAAAATATTTTATCGATGACTTGACAAAACTTCCCAATAAAAATGCCCTGATCAATCAAATCTCTGAAGATGAATGTTATACCCTGATTATCAGCAATATAGATGAATTTAAAGATATCAATGATTTTTACGGATTAGAAGCTACAGACAGTATCATCAAACAATTGGCAAACCAGATTGCCTCACTCTCGCTGCCTTTTGAAAACTGGTGTTATCATCTTCATGCTGATGCTTTTGCTTTCCTTATCAAAGGAACACTCTCCAGGCAGGAAGTACAATTTATCGTGCACGATATAGAAAAAGCAATCTATAATTATACGTACTATGCTTCCATGAATCAGAGTGTACTGCTAAGCCTCTCATTTGGAATAGCTTTTTCTCATACTAAGACGCCTTACAATCACTGCTTGATAAATGAAGCCAATATTGCACTTAGCTTTACCAGTCAAAGTACCAATACCTGGTCTATTTATGATAAAATGTACAAAGACAATAACGATTATGAGAAAAATCACTATTGGCAGAAAAAGCTCAAAGAAGCCATTGATGAAGATCGCATCACTCCCTACTATCAGCCTATTGTCAATCCTACTAAACAGACCATCACCTCGTATGAAGCACTGATGCGTCTCATAGACAAAAACGGTGCTGCAATATCACCTTACCTGTTCTTAAATATTGCCAAAAAATCAAAAATCTATAATAAACTCACCAAGATCATGATAGCAAAAAGTTTTAATCAGTATGCCAAATCAAAACAACCTTTTTCACTCAATTTTTCTTATCAGGATATGATAGACAAAGAAGTCCAGGAGCTGCTGGTATACCATCTGAAAAAAAGCAACATCGGCAAAAATTTTACAGCAGAAATTTTAGAGTCTGAAAGTATCGTCAACTATGATTTAGTCAAAGAATTTGTTGATAGAATCAAATCCTATCATGCACACGTTGCCATCGATGACTTTGGAAGCGGCTACTCAAACTTTGAACGCCTTTTCAAACTCGATATCGATACGATCAAAATTGATGGTTCTATCATCAAAAATATCGATGAAGACAAACAGATGCGTATCATTACTGAAACCATCGTGACATTCGCCAAAAAAACTGATATCAAAGTGGTTGCCGAATTTGTACACTCCAAAGAGATCATGCAGATCCTTCACAACATGGGTGTCGAAGAGATGCAGGGGTATTATTTTGCAGAGCCCACAGAAAATCTCGTAACAGAGGTAGAAAATATCTCTACAGCTGTCTGTGCGTAAAGCAGAGACTTTTTCTCTATCATGATATAGAGTTGCTAAAGCGACATTTTGTTATATTTATAGCAACACAATCACATAGATGACTAAAGGAAAAGTATTGTTTCGATTTGCACCCCAGGCAACCCGCGATCTGCATATAGGCGATCTGCGCATTGCCCTTTTTAATTATATCTGCGCTTTACAGGCAAAAGATACATTTCTCATTCGTATCGATGATACTGATGCAGAGGCCAACATAGAAGGCAAAGATCAGGAGATTCTCAAGATCCTGTCTCTCTTTCATATCCCCGTTACAAATGTCACCTACCAAAGTCATAACCGTAAATTTCACCAACAACTGGCAACAAAACTGCTGATGGATCAACATGCTTTTTCCTGTTTTTGTACGCCTGAGAGCCTAAAGAAGCATGATTGTACGTGTGAACACCTGAGTGATGAGGCAGTACTGAATAACGAATCACCCTTTTGCGTACGCATCAAACGTCCCCAGCACGATATAACCTGTACAGACAGGTTCAAAGGAACCATGCACTTTAAAAAAGAGACTATTGACAACTTTGTGATCTTGAGAGTTGATAAAAGCCCCAGTACGCTCTTTGCCGCTGCCCTGGATGATATGCTAGGAGATATCTCTATGATTATACGGGAAGAAGAGCAGCTAAACCATACACCTAAAGAGATCATGATACGTGATTATCTAGGATATGATAAAGAGATCACCTATGCCCATCTGCCAAGCATCTGCGATGCACATACTACTTCACTCAAGTCGTTGCTTGAAGAGGGATTTCTACCTTCAGCCATCACCAATTACCTTATCATGACAGGTAATGAAACACCAACAGAAATATTTGACTTGCAAGAGGCTATAAGCTGGTTTGACCTGGATAAGATTTCAACTGTGACATTTGATATCAACAAACTGCGTCATATCAACCGTGAACATATCAAAAAAACTGCAGATTTGGAATTGGCAAAATTTTTGGGCTATTCCAGCCAGGATATTGGCGCTGTGGCAAAAGTCTATACAGAAGAAGCCAGTACAATCAATGAAATAAAACCAAAGCTCGATGCAATATTTGCAAAAAAAGAACCTTTAGAATTTCAAGAAGAGTTTGCTACACTACGCACAGTGGCACAAAAAGCACCTTTTTTCAAAGAGTTTGATGATTTAAAAGCGCACTTGGCAGCCAAAAGCGGTTTAAAAGGAAAAGAGTTTTCTACACCGCTTAGATTTTTACTCACAGGTAGTGACAAGGGTCCAAATCTTGGTGATATTTATCCACATATTAAAAACTATTTAGGAGAAATTATAAAATGATTTTATCAACATTTATACAAGCGATCGCATCTATTTTATCAATGGTTATCAATATCTATATCTGGGTCGTGATTATCGCAGCCCTTATCACCTGGGTCAATCCTGACCCCAGCAATCCTATCGTACAGATTCTCAGACGATTGACAGAGCCGGTATATGCCTTTATAAGACGCTATATCCCAACGGTCATTGGCGGAATTGACCTTGCTCCGATTATTGTTATCTTTGGGCTGCAGTTTTTAGATCTGTTTTTAGTCAGAGTACTCTTTAACGTCGCTGCCAGTATAGGCTAATATCATGATAAGAAAGGTTATCATGATATTAGCCTTCTTATCTCTTGGGATCTCTGCCCAGCCGATAAGCGTCAATTTTTTCAACGACAAGCCAAAAAGTTTAGCAAAAGATTTTTATATATCCCAGTTTCTGAAACAACCAATCAGTGATAAAGAAGCTGCTATCTTGCTTCCTCAGGTCAAAAACCTTAATCCCAAACTAAAACATCAATTTGCCCAATATATCGATAAATTTAAACGACAAGCCTACTGCCAAAAGCTCAAAGGCAGCCAATTTTTAGGTAAAAGTGCAGACTGTATCAAAATGGGGCTCTCTTTGTATCAGGCAAGCAAACTCCCTGATACACTAGTCGATAAAATAGCCAAAGAGATAGAAAACAACCTTCCTGCACGATGCGTTCAGTATCTTGCTGTCAAAAGCAAAAAATTTAACAACCTCATCCTCCTGCCGCCAAAACTGCTCATCGATACCTTTAATCATGTCGGCACTACATTCAGAAAAGCACACTATGACCATCCACTCCCGATAGGTCTCATGCCGCTGCTAACGAAAGAAAAAACATGCAATATCATGATAGAAAAAATTGTCAGAGGTGAGTATAAAAACTTACAGCAATCTATCATTGATATCAATGCCAGCCAATTAAGCAGTGAATCAAATTTTCTACTCTTTCTCAATGCCCTGCGTTATGGACAAGTACAGCCAGCCAAACGCTATCTTGATTTTTCAATCGCACATGCGCCGATGATTTTTGAGCGGGATAAATCCCTCTTTTGGAAATATCTGCTTACCCACGATAAAAATATCTTGGAAACATTAACACAGAGCCATGAAATCAATATCTATTCACTGCAGGCGTATGAGATTTTAGGTCAATTCCCTGCCAATATCGTCACAAGCATTAAAACGAAACTCAAAAAATCTCCATTTGCTATCAGTGACCCTTTTGCCTGGATTGATTTCAAAAATCGTATAAAAAAGATGAAGTTTAAAGATTTTGAAGCAAAAAAAGCATGGATTATGCAGCAAAGTGCTCCTGAAAATACCCCACATATCGCGAGGCTCTTGTATCGTTTTCAGGATAAAACACGCTATTATCTCACCCCCTACAGCCAATATCTCAAAGATACCAGTCTCAAAAGAAAAATACTCATTTTTGCACTGGCCAGGCAGGAGAGTCACTTTATCCCCTCAGAAGTCTCTTATTCGTATGCACTGGGTATGATGCAGTTTATGCCTTTTGTGGCCAAAGATATTGCCCAAAAAGAAGGTATCAAATCATTTCAGTATGCAGCACTTTTTCAGCCAAAAACAGCCTATCAATTTGCCAATATCCATCTGGATTTTCTCGAAAAGAGCCTGCATCATCCACTCTTCATTGCTTATGCTTACAATGCCGGAATCGGCTACACAAAACGTCAAATCCTGAACAAAAACTACTTTAAAAAAAGTCCATATGAGCCTTTTTGGAGTCTGGAGATGATCCCCAATGCCCAAGCCAGACGATATGGAAAACGGGTACTGGCCAATTATGCCGTCTATGCCAAACTATTGGGGCTCAAGACAAGCCTCAGCGACCTTTTAGAAAATCTAAAATAACACTGCCATACATTTTACTGGTATAGACCAAAGAGAGTTTTTCACCTTCTTGCTTTGGAAACTTGACTTGATAATAATGTGACCAGTGATTTCTAAACGGTGCAATTTTAATCAAATCATCATCATAGGATAAAGCTTTCACAGAGAGTGGTTTTTCACCATTCATTCTCAGCGTATATGAAGGATTCATGAGACCCTGTTTGGATTCGTCAGATGAGTCCTCATCGATGTAAATAGAAACTAAAAAAACTTCATTTGTATTTTTATCACACTGGATGGCTGTACAGTTGAGATAGGTAGCGACTATGGATGCTTTGAGTTCCAGTGAATTATAGATCTCACCTTTTTGCGTGTGCTGCAATGCACTTTGATAGAGTGTGTCTTCTGCAAAAAAGCCCTCTTTCTGTGAACATCCCCCCAGCCATAAAGCAGCTGACAGTGCTATGGTCATCATTTTTTTCATCTGCACTCCTTTGACGATATCTTACAATAATTTAGTTTTTGTTACAATCAGATTATGAAAAAAATAGCCGTCGCCTTTACTGGCCCTTCCAATAGTGGGAAAACCACACTGATCACCAAAATAGCAGATATATTGTTAGAAACTGCACAAGTTGCTATCATAAAGCATGACCCCAAAGATAAAGCCAGTTTCGACACAAAAGGCAAGGATAGCTACAAATTTTCGCAAACAGGTGCCGAAACAGTGGTCGTCTCCCCTACCAGGACAACCTATTTTTCACAAAAAAGCCGCACACTGGATGAATTGGTACAGATGCTGGGTGATTTTGATTTCCTGCTGGTCGAAGGTCTCAAGACTCTTCCGCTGCCACGCATCGCAATCTTTAGAGAGCGTATCGATGAAAGTTATTTTGCCTACTCGCAGGCAATAGCAATTGACAAAAGTGTCGATATACACCAATATACCATTCCTGCCCATATTACGGTTTTGGATTTGAACAATCCGTATGCTGTCATAGAGTGGATAAAAAAATATGCAAAACAACTATAAGGAACAATATGAAAGAGATTTATGAAGCAATAGAAAGATCCGCCATCCGTATCAGACATGCCATAGAAAATGATGATACAGGTTATTCGGACAATGCCAACAAAACTGGTGATATCCAACTCAAACTTGACATCAAAAGTGACCTTATTATCGAAGAAGAATTTGCCAAAGTCAACACTGTCAAAGAGTTAGCCAGTGAAGAAAAAGACAATGTTGAAGTACTCAACCCTGATGGGAGATACCTCATCGGTTACGATCCTCTCGATGGCTCATCTCTGGCAGATGTCAATCTCTCTGTCGGTTCTATCTTTGGTATCTATGAAGATGATTACAGCGGTAACTCTCTCAAGTCCGCTGTTTATGTAGTCTATGGTCCGCGGGTGGAAATGGTCATCGCCAGTGAAGAAAACGGTGTGGAGATGTTTCGGCTAGACAGTAACAACAAGTTTAATTTCATCCAGAAATTACAGCTCAATGAAAGAGGCAAGCTCAATGCCCCGGGCGGTACGCAAAAAAACTGGGAACCACACCACAAAGAGATGATCGATGATATTTTTAAAGACGGCTACCGTTTGCGCTACAGCGGCGGTATGGTACCCGATCTGCACCAGATCCTCATCAAAGGCGGAGGGCTATTCTCCTATCCGGGTACCAGCGATGTACCTAAAGGAAAGCTGCGTATGACATTTGAAGTTTTTCCTTTTGCCTTTGTCTTTGAAAAAGCAGGTGGTGCAGCGACTGATGGATGCCACAGAGTACTCGATCTCACCCCTGCCCATATCCATGATACAACACCTTGTTTTTTTGGTTCAAAAAACGAAGTAGATCGTGTAAAAGTCTGTTATGAGCGAAACTAAAAAAGAGCTTGATGTTTTTGAGCTAAAAAGAGAAGAGGAGCGTGAAAAGGTCGAGACGTGTCAAAAAGAGAAAGGACACAATTCTTGCCTGGTCTGCCCCGAGGTCATCGGCTGTAAAATCCGTCTAAGCTATGTCAAAGCTGTCTATGAAAGTATGAGCAAAGGTGCTGGCGGGGGATTTGAGTTTTAGAACGCATCCCGCCTGATTGGATACTATTAGTTTTTTTCTAAAAGCTGATTAAAATTTTCTTGCGCTTTTAAGATATTGGCTTCTCACAAGGCAACATTTTGGTTTTGAATACGCTGTGTCTCCAAAATACGATCTACCATTGTTGCGATATCTGTTGATAACTGTAACATGGATGCCACATACTCACTATTTGCCATTGCACTGTTATTGAGCAGTGAGTTAGAGAGTTGCAACAGTGCATTTGATGTTTGAAGAATATTATATGAAACATTTGTCGAATCATTTAATATTGAAGTATCGATGACTGTTGGTGCTGAACACTCTGTTGCAGGAAGAGAGAAACCAAAAGCTGACAGGCTGACACTGCCGGCTGAAACTGCTATAAAAGATGCCAAAACTAATTTTTTAACCATATTATTTCCTTGTTTACTAATTTAAATAAAGCAGGATAATAATAAATATAATATTAATTATTTGTTAAATTATAGTTACTTTTAATTTTTTATTTTACCTTTATACACTTTGTTACTTTACGTATCCTATCCCCTTCCCCTTACATCTATGCTACTATAAAATGCCCTTCTCTACTCCTCTACTCTTTAGAATAGAGTCACCTCTAATAACCCTAGGCACGCATGATGGGTTTTGAAAATATAAGATTTGCGAAATCCTAGCTGTAGCCAAGATGAAAAAATATCTTTGCTACAGATTGCTTTTCAAAGTCCACCCTGGGAGCATCACTAGCATGAATCACATCAAACCCTATTGTAAACTTTTTGCCACCGCTATCGCCTCCTCCAGACTCCCCACTTCTCCATCCAGCTGTTTGGCATACACTGCATCAAGTATCTCTTTAAATCGAGCAGAAGGCCTCATCCCCAAGGCTATCAAGTCTCTACCCTGTAGCAGTGGTTTGGGCGCAGCGTGCGTTACATCCAGGCTTTTTGCCATCTCCAGGAGCCATTCACCAGCTTTAAACTCTCCCTCTTGTGCATCTTTGGTAGTGCGTCCTAGAAAGTCTGCTTTGGCCACGATGACGAGATTTTCTATATTTGCTTTGGTGGAGAGTCTTCTGACAGCGGCTTTGGAAGAGTTATCAGCAAAAAGCTGTGAGGGTTTGAGGTGGTGGGCGACCAGCGGGGTGATTTGATCAATAAAGTCCTGTTCATTGGTGAGGCGTGCCATAAATGAAACCGTAGGTTCTATGCCAGCTTTTTCATGTCCGCGTGAACGGATACGCCCGTCGATGAACTCTGTCGTACCAGGTTTTCCAAAGTCATGACAGAGTGCTGCATACATCAGCATCAAGTCGCGTTTTTCATCACCCGTGCGTAGTGTTGCCATTGCATCTATCACCATCATCGTATGCACCCACACGTCGCCTTCAGGATGCCACTGCTTATCCTGTTCTACCCCGATAAGTGCCTCCAACTCTGGAAAATATTGCAACACGCCAAGCTCTCGCATCAGTTCAAACCCCTTTGAAGGTCTATCTGCTTTTAAAAGCAGCTTCTTAAACTCTTCATAGACACGCTCTTTGGCTAACTCCTCCAAAGCCCCCTCTTCTATCATGATAGTACACAACGCTTTGGTCTCTTCAGCCATCCTGTAGCCAAAGCGCGCACAAAACTGCACCCCGCGATAAATACGCAGAGGGTCTTCCACAAACGTTTTTTCATCGATGTGACGCAAGACTTTTGCCTGCATATCCTTACGCCCGCCAAAGGGGTCTAAAAAGCGTTTTTCTTCGATTTCGTAGCCCATGGCATTGATCGTAAAATCTCTGCGTCTTGCTGCCTGTTCATACGGGTAGTTGCCATCTATCATGATAGAAAACCCCTTGTGCCCTTTAGCGATCTTTTTTTCTGTGCGTGGAAAGGCAAAGTCATACACTTCCCCTTGATAAAAGAGCTTCAATACCCCAAAGCTCTTTCCGACAAGCTCCACCCGACCAAAATTTTTCAGTATCTCTTCCAAAGCTTCGATATTTTCTAAACCATACACTTCGATATCAAAATCTTTGGCAGCAATACCCAAAAAATGATCCCGTACCGATCCACCGACGATGATCGCTTTGGCTCCTTTCGAAGCGAGTGTTTTGGAGATGGTTTGCAGTATCTTAGGAATTTTCATGATAGAAGTTTAGCGAAATAATCCCAACACTAAAAAGAGATAGCCCAAAAAGATAAATGAGGAAGAGAAAACCAAAAACGTCACTTGCTTCACACGACAGTCATACAGCGCGCTTAAATTTACATTCATCACCGCCAAAGGCACCAAGAGTTCTAACAAAATGACATTATATACCAAGTCTGATATCTCAAAAAGTTGCAATATCATGATAGCCAGTATCGGAATAGCAACAAACTTCATCACCGTCACAAAAGCAAATAGTTTTCGATCGATATCCCCTACTTTCACACTGTGCAGATACATCCCAAAGCTAAAAAGCTGCAGCACCATCGTCGTATAGGCTCCCATCTCAAGCGAAAGTGACAAACTATCAGGTACTTTCAGCCCTGCAGCGTTAAATGCCAAAGCCAAAAAGCCAAACCAAATTGCAGGCAATTTAAATATCTTGACAAAAGCATCACGCGCTGAAAACTCCCCTCTGGCATAAAAATAGACACCGACTGTATTGACGATAAAAAGGTTTGCAAGATTGATGATACTGGTATAAAGAATTGAATTTTCACCAAAAAGAGCAATACCCAGCGGAATGCCGAGATTGCCGGTGTTGCCAACGATACTGGCTACCGTAGCGATAGATCTGTCTTTTTGTGTGTGAAACAGCAGATGTGCAAACACAAAACTCACTATCAATGCTATCATGATAGCCGCTGCAAAAATCAGTGGTGCTTCAACTGCGCTCATGTCAATCTTCTGGGTTGTCAATCCCCAAAAAACCAGTATAGGTGACAAAAAGTAGATCGAAAGCAACACCAGACTGCGCTCATCTATCTGGGATTTTAAAAAACGTTTCGCACTCCATCCCAAAAAGATGAAAAAATAGATACTGATGATGGAAGTGATAATATCCACTGTAATACTTTAGGCAAATAAAAGTGGTTTTGTTTCCTTCATATAGGCTATGGTTTTCACGATTTCCTGATATCCCATCTCACCTTCATCATCATCAAATACTTCATCTAAAGAATCGATATATATCTTTACTGCATCTTCCAGATTTTCCTCTTTGACCCCGGCAAAATGCAAGGTCGCTTCCAGCATATCTGCCAAGTGTACTGTCAAATCCTCTAACTCTTCCTGTAGCTCTTTTATTTCATGTTTCATCCATTTTCTCCTATAGTTAATGTATCTTGTACCTGCTGCCAAATATCTTCATAAATAAATGAATCTTTAAATCCATCAAATCTCCCGCCACTGGCATTGGCATGTCCGCCGCCATTAAAGACTGACTTCGCCAATGCACTGACATCTGCATTGTTATTGGCCCGCAGACTGACATTGCCGCGTCCATTGATATCCATAAAAAAGTCAAAGGCAGGATTCTTGACTAAAAAATCATTGCCGATGATCGATACGTTGCCAATACTATAGGTCAGTATGCCAATCTTATCATGATATTTTACTGTCATATTTTTTGCATTTTGGGATAACATATCGACTATAAAATGGGAAACAAGGTTCTCCAGCGTATTGTCTTTGTCTTTTATAAAAAAACTCTTTTTTAAAGCATGGACTTGATTGTCCAATGCAATATGGGCATCTTTTTCATCAAAATAGGCCTGTGCCTCTTGTAACAGATGGAAGATATAGGCACTGTTTTTACTCGAAAAGAGCATACGATTGACTTCTCTTGAATTTGAAACCAGACGCATACAGACTTTACCCAGTTCAAAATATTCACTCTCATGCAACCAGATATCAATGGCATTGACCACTTCGACATATTTTGCCATATCTTCGATATCATAGCCCTCTGCCAAAAAGTAATCATACGTTATTTTTGTCGCACAACGGCTGACATCGAGATGATACCAGTCATATTTATTGGCACAATCCTGTCCCGTTTTATGATGATCCAATAACAGTATTTCGATATTTTCATCTGCTTCTTCCACCATTTTGAGTAAAAATCTGGCTTGATCACCCGTCAGATTGACATCCGTGATCAAAATCAGATTTTCATCATATTTTTCAAAAGCAATATGCGCCATAATCTGTTTGATACGCTCATTGATCTCTTTTCCATAGTTGGAATTGAAAAATGCGATATGTTCAAAACATCTTTGTGTGATCAATTGACAGCTGTATCCATCCAAATCTATATGAGACAGGTGATAAACTTTTTTTCCCTTCACTATAACTCCTCTATATCTATACTTGCCAAGACTTCAAATTTTGCCGTAGGGTCAACCTCTGCATGGGAGAGCACCACCACATCCAAATTGAATTTCTTGAATATTTCTGCAATTGATTTGCGTAAATTCGGATCGACGATTAAAATCACCGGTGCTATTCCCCGCTGCAGTACTTCTGTCGCAGCGTCACTGGTTTTTTGTACCAGAGAGTTTATCTGACCGATGTTTAAAAGCAACTCTTTTAAACCCTCTTTTTCCTGTAAATTTTCTAAAAGTTTCTGCTCAGTCGGCGCAGCAAATGTCATCAGTTTTAAAACACCCTGATCATCTTTATACTGTTTGGTGATTGCTCTGGCCAGCTTGGCTCTGACTTGTTCAACGATGATATCACTGTTTTTCGTGATTTCAGCTACATCCGCGATAGTTTCGAGTATCGTCAGCATGTCTTTGATCGGTATTTTTTCAGACAATAACTCTTTGAGTACTTTTTGAACTAATCCTGTCGTCGCCACCCGCATACAGTCTTCTACCACAACCGGATAATTTTTCTTCACATTGTCGATCAGTGACTGTACATCCTGTCTGGTGAGTAGTTCTTCTGCATGGGTTTTGATCAACTCACTCAAATGTGTAGAAATAACAGTGGAAGGATCCACGGTGGTATATCCCTTGATAATCGCATCTTCTTTATCCCGTTCATCAATCCAAATGGCATCCAGCCCAAAAGCAGGTTCTTTTGTCTTGATTCCCGCGATCTCTTCACTCACAAGACCTGAATCCATTGCCAGTATCTTTTCTGGATATATCTCTCCGCTGCCTACTTCCACTCCCTTTAAGAGCAGTTGATATTGATTGGGCTCAAGATGGAGATTATCACGGATACGTACCTGCGGAATCAAAAAACCAAAATCAGTTGCAATCTTGCGGCGCATACTTTTGATACGATCAAGCAGATCACCCTGCATCGCAGGATCTGCCAGTTTGATGAGTTGATACCCCAGATCAAGTTCCAGTACTTCCTGCTTGAGGATATCTTCCAATGTTTTTTCTTCTTCTTCTCTCAACTGTTCTGGGGATTTTTTGACTTCTTCTGCTGCCTCTGTTTCTATCGTCGAGGCCATTCCCTCTACACGCATCTCACTGTTGGAAGCCATATACCCCAGCCCCAAAAACAACATCCCGACAAACGCCAGTGACAAGGTCGGCAATCCCGGAACCAGTGCAAAAAAGATCAAAATCACACCTACAATATAAAGTGTTTTGTACTGATTAAAGAGTTGTGCTACGGCAGACTCGGAGAAAGTCCCTTCATCTTCTTTGGTTGCCCGGGTGATGATGATACCAGTCGCTGTAGACATGATCAGTGCCGGCAGCTGGGAAACCAAACCATCCCCAATTGTCAGGATCGTAAAAGTTTCTGCTGAAGAAGCTGCATCCATATCAAACTGAAACATCCCGATCAGAAAACCACCTACGATATTGATAATCGTGATGATAATTCCCGCAACAGCATCTCCTTTTACAAACTTGCTTGAACCATCCATCGCACCATAAAAATTGGCTTCCTGGATGATTGATTCTCTTCGTTCTCTGGCTGTTGATTCATCAATGAGTCCGGCATTGAGATCCGCATCGATCGCCATCTGTTTTCCAGGCATGGCATCGAGGGTAAATCGCGCTGCCACTTCGGCAACCCGTGTCGATCCTTTGGTGATAACCATAAAATTGATCAACACCAGGATGATAAAAACAATCACACCAATCACATAGTTGCCACCCACTACAAACTGCCCAAAAGAGGTGATGATATCAGAAACAGCTTCCGGTCCTTCATGCCCATGGGAGAGGATCATCCGGGTGGTAGCGATATTTAAAGAGAGCCTAAAAAGCGTGATAATCAATATCA
>JANTGR010000044.1 GCA_024762875.1 Sulfurospirillum sp. | reverse complement strand
TCCTATGCTGCTTCAGCATTGCGCACAGTATGCTCCATTCTTGCCATAAATGAATCTGGTGTATCATCATTTTCATGCACTGTGATCGCATAATGTAACGAAGCTTTCATATTAACAAAGCTTTTACCTTCTACAATACTTTTAATGAGATGTGCAATTTTTTCTGCTGATTCCTGACTGCATTCAGGCAGTAATATCAAAAATTCATCTTCTTCCCATCTTAAAAGAACATCATGTTCCCGTATCTCATACTTGATACTCTCTAACATCTTATCATTTGCCTCTCGGACAAAAAAAGCATCACTTTTGTTCCACTCAACTTTGAACAAAATAGCAGAAAAACCTTTTTCATCTGTTCTGTCATTATGTATATCCGAGTTTGAAAATGCCGTTAATTTTTCTTTTGTATACGTTCCTAAAAAATCATCGAATGAGATTTGATCTCTTACTTTCTCAGATCTTAAGAACGCTTTTAAAAAAAACATCTTTTTACCAATCATCATATGTACCACCCTATATTTTATTCATGGACAGTCAAAAGTTATCTTTTTTCTGCCGCTTCAAAAATTAAATCGGTTATTTTATTTTTTTGTTAAGTTAATTTGTACTTTTTTGATTTTATTTAACTTTGTGTTACAATTTTTCCATAAAGTAAAAATTAAATTCACAATTATTTAATTTATTGTTCTTTTTTTGACAAAATATCAATATCTTACATAGGTTACTATTGTAGCAGCTTATTATCCAAAAAAACTAAAAAAAAATTATTAATTACCCCTTCAGCTTCATCACTCTTAGCCGATATAGTAATAAGACTTTGCAACATCTCTTTTTAACTCCTCCTCTTTTTGGATGTTGCAAAGTTCTTGATCAACTATCCGATAATTATCCAAACCTTTTCAATGCCAGTTCCAGGTCTTTTGTCGTATCTATCCCAAAACTTTGACTCTTTACTTTTACCATGGCAATTTTATAACCATAGTACAAAGCACGAAGCTGTTCAAGCTTTTCTATATCTTCCAGTGGCGATTTGCCGAGTGTACAAAAGTGCGCCAATTTTTTCTTCGTAAAGCCGTAAATACCCAAATGACCGAAATAGTCATGATGTTCCTCTCGGTCATAAGGAATCTTGCTGCGTGAAAAATAGATTGCATTTTCATAAGCATCCATAATCACTTTGACATGATTGGGATCCACAGCAAAGGCAGGTTCTATCTCTTTATAACAGGATACTATCATGATATTGTCCTCACTCACCACCTCTTTGGTGCGCTGAAAAACTTTTTGTACCACTTCCGGTTCAATATAAGGTTCATCCGCCTGCACATTGATAATGATTTCATCTTCATTCAAGTTGAGTTTCTGTGCTACTTCATTGATACGGTCTGTACCACTTTGATGTACCACTGATGTCATCACTGCCTTATATCCAAATCTGCCAGCCACATCAATGACCTCCTGCGAGTCTGTGGCAATCACAACATCATCAATCTCTCTCACACGATTAGCTGTAGCAATCACCATCGGCACACCGCTGATATCAGCTAAAATTTTTCGGGGAAACCTGCTTGACTCTAAACGCGCGGGGATGATAATCATAAGTAGCCTTTGTAAAAATTTATGTATAATGATACCAAAAAAGGGATAATAGTTGTTTCTCTACCAGGAAGAGAGTGGTTTTTTATTTAATTCTGACAGCCATTTTTTATATGATTTTATTGCTTCTTTCAATCCCCGGGGCAAAGTTTTGGATATCGGATGCGGCTGTGGCATACTGGGGCTTCTCTGTGCGAGAGACTTTACGATCGATTTATACAGTATAGACAGCCAGGAACACAACAGCTTTTTAACGCTGAAAAATGCAAAGATCAATGCACTGCAGACAACTGCCATCTGCGACAATTTTCTGACACATGATTTTGATCAAAAATTTGACTTTATACTCTCAAATCCTCCCTACTATCATAATGGTGTCACGCAGTGCGAAAATACCAAAATGCATATCAGCCGATATAACAACCATTTACCCTTATCTGCTATGATACAAAAAGCAAATCAGATCATCGCCCCCAGAGGGCATCTGCTCTTTTGTTATGATGCCAAACAGCTGCAGGAGATCATGCAAATCTTGCATGATTTTAAATTTACAGTAGAAGATATCCGCTTTGTTTACGGAACAATGCACAAAAAAGGGCAGCTTGTCATGATACATGCCAGAAAAGGTTCACGCTCTCTTTGCAATATCCTGCCTCCCCTAGTGCATTTTAAAGAGGGCGAACTGAGCGTGGAAGCCGCAGATATTTATCATAAAACAAGGACATATAGTATAAAATGCAAGACAATATAAAAAAAGAAGGATTTGATTTTTCTTTCAATCCCCAGGCCTGTGACAGTTGTGAAGGGAACTGCTGTATCGGAGAAAGCGGTTATGTATGGGTCAGTCCCTCAGAGATAAGCGATATCGCTGCCTATCTGGGGCTGGAAGAAGAGACATTTAGAAATGATCATCTTCGAAAGATTTCTTATCGTTTTTCTTTGAAAGAGAAAAAGATCGGGACAGACTATGTCTGTGAATTTTTTGACAAAGCAGAAAAAAAATGTACAATTTATCCTGCCAGACCGAGTCAGTGTCGTACTTTCCCATTTTGGGATTATTTTAAAAAGCGTATTAAAGAGGTAGAAAAAGAGTGTCCAGGTATTATTCGTTAATCATATTTTTGCTTTTTTTTACAAGCTGTGCCAGTAAAAGTGCCAGTGATATCCGTATGCCTCTCGTCGTAGGGGACAACAAGATCAATACCCATTTTCAAAAGAATGATCTTTATGTAATGTACGCGCTTGATGCCAAGTATCGTGGTGATTTTGAGCAGGCCTCTGCCTATTTTGAAAAGCTTTATGATGATACCCATGATGCACTCTACATACAAGAAGCGATAAAAAGCCGCATCCTCTTAAAAGAGTACAAAGAGATTCACAGACTGCTGGACAAAGGACTCAAACGTCATCCGACAGATGTAACCCTGCAACGTTTTTTGGCTGCCTATTATCTTGATACGCATCAATTTAAAAAAGCCAATGCCCTTTTAAAAAAACTGGTAGCCAAATGGCATGATGAAAGTGATCGTGCTCTTTTGGCATCTACACAGCTGGGCATGGGAGAGACTAAAAAAGCACTGAAGTATTATAAAAATGCTTATAAAAAAGATAAAAATCCCAAAATACTGTTGCCGTATGTCAATATCCTCTATTATGATCTAGGACAAAAGAAAAAAGCAATCCGGCTGCTCAATACCCATGTCGATTTTATCGGCTGTGATGAAAAGCTCTGTTATAAACTGCTTGAATTTTACCAAAAAGAGCAGGATATTGAGGGGCTGGTATCAACCGCAAAAAAACTATTTAAAAAAACAGGTGATATTAAATTTGCAAAAATGGTAGTGGATATCTATGCCTATCAGCAAGATACCAAAAGTGCCATGCTCTTTTTAGAAAAATCACATGTCAATGATCCTGCTTTATTGCAGATTTATCTCACCCAAAAAGCTTACAAAAAAGCGGCTGCTCTCTCTAAAAAACTGTATGAAGAGAGTCAGGATCTACACTATCTGGCACAAATAGCCATGATCCAGTATGAATCCAGCCAAAATAAAAAGTCCAAAAAACTGCTGCAGAGTGTGCAGGAAAAATTTCAAAAAGTACTCAAAGAGATCGACAGTCCAACTTATGAAAACTACTATGGATATATCTTGATTGATCAGGAGCTTGATGTAAAACGCGGTATAGCACTCATCAAAAAGGCGTTGCAAAAAGTACCAAATTCTACATTTTTTATCGATTCATTGGCCTGGGGATATTATAAAGACAATGCCTGCCAAAAAGCACTTGATACCATTGAGCCTATCATGATAGAAACAACCGAGCCGGAAATTCTGGAACATTACAAACAAATTAAAGCTTGCAACAAAGGAAAAAAGAAGTGATACTAGATGATATAATGAAAAAAACACGTGAAGATGTAGCTAAAAGAGAAAAAGAGATGCCCCTGGATTGGCTGGGTCGTTCTTTGGCCTTTAATCCTTACGCACCCAGAGATGTAAAACCCTTTTTAACCTCTACACCCGAGGATCCTTACAAAATTATTGCAGAAGTGAAAAAAGCCAGTCCCAGTAAAGGGGTCATTAAAAAAGATTTTGATCCGCTTTTTATCGCACAGGAATACAGCCGTGCAGGTGTTGATGCTATTTCGGTACTGACAGAACCACACTTTTTTCAAGGCAACCTTGAGTATCTCACAGGCATACGGCGCTATGTACCGACCCCATTGCTTCGAAAAGATTTTATATTTTCTGAGTATCAGTTAGTTGAAGCACTGGTTTATGGCGCAGACTTTGTATTGCTGATTGCCAAAGCGCTGACAAAAAAAGAGTTAAAAGACCTACTCAACTATGCCTGGCACCTGGGGATGAATGCCCTGGTTGAGATACACGACAAAGAGGATTTGAAAAAAGCCATCTATGCAGGTGCAGATATCATCGGTATCAACCACCGGAATCTGGAAACGTTTGAGATGGATATGACACTGACAGAACAACTTTTGCCACTCATCCCAAATGGTAAGATCATTGTTGCAGAAAGCGGTATCAATGATAAAGAGACGATTGTACAACTTAGCCAGATTGGTGTTGATGCCTTTTTGATAGGTGAACACTTTATGCGTCAAGATAATATCTACGAAAGTGTCAAAACACTCAAAGATGTCTAGACTCATCTCTTTGATAGAAGCAGTTGTTGCTTTTTTTGCAAAAATAGCTGCGGCTCTGGTTGTAGTTTTGAGTCTGCTTATCCTCTATCAAGCCATCAACCGTTACATTTTTAACGACTCATCTGTCATGATCCAAGAGATACAGTGGCACCTTTTTGACATCATCTTTTTACTGGGGCTCTCTTATGCGCTGCAAGTGGATAAACATGTCCGGGTTGATATCTTTTATGCCCATTTTAGTGACAAAACTCAAGCCATTATCAATCTCATCTCCCAACTTTTTCTCATACTCCCTTTTGTTGGTATCATTCTTTATACCGGCTATACCCTGGTTGAGATGAGTTATTTGCAGGCAGAGATTTCACCAGATCCCGGAGGACTCACACACCGTTATCTTATCAAAGCGATGATACTGGTAGGCTTTATCCTGCTGGGACTGCAAAGTCTGGCAGAGGTGTATAAAAACATTTTAATCATTAGGTCTTCTAAATGATTGGTATCATGATGTTTCTTACCGCACTCATTCTTTTATTAGTCGGGTTTCCTGTTGCATTTGCCTTTGGTTCAGCAGCCATTTTCACCGCTTTGCTGGCACCTGACGTAGGCATAGACGTTTTTAACCTCCTGCCATTTCGAATCTATGGCATCATGCAAAACTTCAATCTCATCGCCGTACCGCTGTTTATCTTCATGGGACTCATATTGGAAAAGAGTAAAATTGCAGAAGCGATGCTGCTTTCCATCGGAAAACTCTTTGGTTCTGTCCGTGGAGGCTTGGCTATCAGTACCGTAGTTGTGGGGGCAGTGCTGGCAGCCAGCACTGGTATCGTCGGAGCCAGTGTCGTGATGATGTCTGTTATCTCTTTGCCTATCATGATAAAACATGGTTACTCCAAATCCCTATCAGCCGGAACCATCGCTGCATCTGGAACACTGGGACAAATCGTCCCGCCTTCTATCGTGCTGATTATCCTGGGTGATGTTATGAGTGTAGATGTGGGCTCACTCTTTCGTGCTGCCCTTGCCCCTGCTCTTTTACTGATACTATTGTATATGCTTTATATTCTCATAGTCTCGTATTTATATCCAGCTATGGCACCTGCTATCAAAAGTGATACCAGCAAAACTATCATGATAAAAAAGGCGATCAAAGCGATCATCCCGCCTGCATTGCTTATCATGATAGTTTTGGGCAGTATCTTTATGGGAGTAGCAACGCCGACAGAATCTGCTGCATTTGGTGCCATAGGAGCCATTGTACTCACCCTGATAAACCGTAGTTTCAGATGGGATACACTCACGTATGCGTCAATGGAAACCGTTAAAATGACATCGATGATTTTTATGATTTTGATTGGAGCAACGGCTTTTTCACTGGTATTTAATGAATCAGGCGGAGCAGATGTTGTCCTGGAATTTTTTAGTCAGGATATCGGCAGTCGATGGACTTTTATCTTCATTGCCATGGCAGCTATCTTTTTGCTCGGATTTTTTGTCGATTTTTTAGAAATCAGCTTTATTGTCATTCCTATTTTGGTACCGATTCTGCATCACTTTCATATCGATCCACTTTGGTTTGCTATCTTGGTAGCGATGAATCTGCAGGCTTCATTCCTCACCCCGCCATTTGGCTTTGCACTCTTTTATCTCAAAGGTGCTGCAGGAGATCAAGTCAGTACGGGAGATATATATAAAGGGGTATTGCCCTTTATTGGATTGCAATTGATAGCACTGCTTATCATTATCCTCTTTCCCTCTCTTATCCATCTTTTTTAGAAGGAAATTCTCTATTTTCCTTTTGCCTGCTGGATAGAGTGGATATACTGATAATCAATCGGTATATGTTTTTCTCTTGGCAGATGCTTTGAGAGTGCATTGAGTACCATGGTGAAATCTTCAAAAAGATAATTTGCCATCGAACCCGGGATCGGATTAATCTCATTTAACATGATTTTGCCATCTACAACAAAAAAGTCACAACGGATCAGTGCACCTTCAAAGAGTTTTCCATAAACGGTTTGAAATGTATGTTTGAGGTTTTCTTCTAAAAAAGTGTCAATTTTGGCTGCCTGTACACGGGATGTGCGTGAAAAGTCAAGATACTTTTTGTCAAAGTCCAAAAACTCCTCTTTCTGCGGCTCTTCTACCATCGAAAAGATAAATTCTTCAGCTTTACATCCTGCAACGTTGTACTCTTTGACACCTTCAAGAAAAGGTTCAACCAAGACTTCATCATCGAATTCATAGGCAACATCCAGCGCATATTCCAATTCACTCTCTTCTTTTACAATGCTCACACCAATAGAACTTCCCAGCCTCAAAGGCTTGATAATGACAGGATAATCCATGGAGATTTTGTATGCACCCTTTTTGAGCACTTCATAATCTACAACCTCAACGCCGATAGACGCGGCATACAATTTGGTATATAGTTTGTTAAAACTCAACACCGAAGCATCTGTAGAAGGTCCGACAAAATCGACAGCAAAAAATTTCAACATCGAAGCCAGCGTACCATCTTCGCCATCACCGCCGTGTACGACATTGAGCAGAAAATTAAAATCCAGTTTTTTCTCTTTCATCAGTGCTTTTTGAAAAAATCCGCCATTTTTCAGTGTCAAACGGGGATATTTTTTATACATCCCTGAGGAAAAGAGCTTTGAAGTGATATCTTTGGTTGGTATATGGTAAAACGCACGGTTTTTATCACAAAAGATATAAACCAACTCCATATCCAATACATCTTTCAGCGCAATAGCACTGACGATACTAATCTCATGTTCATAACTTACTGCTCCAAACAATACTGCACATTTTGTCTTCATAACTGCCTTTACTTACTCAATTTTTTCAATGCTTCTTTAATCAGCCCGGATGTATCACTGGCACTGCTTCCTGCGAGTGCTTTTTTAATACTCTCTTTTTTAAAGCCCAAACTCTCAAGTGCCATTGTTGCTTCATTGACAGAGACTACACTGCTGTCTTCATCAACACCCAAATTAAAATCTCCTAATTCTACCAAAATACGCTTAGCACTTTTAGGACCAATCCCCGGTACTGTCTTGATAGCAGCAACATCCTGGGCAATCACTGCAGACTGAAAACTCTCAGGTGTAAAAGTCGAACAGATAGCCAAAGCCGTACTGGGACCGACACCATTGATCTTGATGACACGGTCAAACATCATTTTTTCATATTCAGAGATAAAGCCATAAAGGGCATGAGAGTCTTCTTTGATAATCAGCGTTGTATGCAGGGAAACCCGCTTATTTTCAATTGCAGCAGAACAATGCAGGGATATTTTCACAGCATAGGTCAAGCCCGAAGCTGTCTGGAGGTGAAGAAGTGTCGGTTCTTTTTTGAGCACTTCTCCCGATATTGCGATAATCATAACAGGGGTTTATCCTTCTCGTTTAATCTGAAACTCCCCTTCTTCCGTACTTTTAAGTGTCAAGACTTCTACCATATCACCCTCTTTTGCCAGATAAGATACCTCTACCGGCGGATCAAGTAATTTGTAGATAACTTCATTGAACTCTTTCCATATGGATCTGTTGATAACCTGCGCCTCATAAACGGAAGCATTGAGTTCAGTTAAATCCTCTTGAAGTGAAGTTTTTTGTATCTTAGCATCTTTTAGCTCTTTTAATAATGAATTATGTTTTTTTATCCGTGCCTGATGATCTTTTAATTTTAAAAAGAGTGCTGCAGGAGGTTTCACACCTGCAGCCTTTAATTCCCTCACTTTTACATTGATCTCTGTGATATTATTTTGTTCCTGCTCGATTTTGTCTCGACAGCGTTTTACTTCTTTGGAAAGTTTTTTAACATCACCTGTTATTTCTGCTATCTTGGCTACAATCGATTCATTTTTTTCATGATAACCTCTCTGTACACTGGCATCAATCACAAAAACATTGCCTGTCCCTTCTATTTCATTGATTTCTATATGATGTGAAGCTGATACTTTGGCATTGGAGAGAACTTTTTCAATATAGATTTCTTTTGCCTCTATCTCACCGCCAAAAAGTTGCTTTACCCGCACGATATCTGCTACAATTTTTCCACCTTCCAACACTTCTACATTGACTTCATTTCCTTCTGCATATCCTTTATGGATATTGAGTTTGATAGTGTCTGCAATGATTTTGGCACTTTGGTGTGTCTGTCCCTGTACCTCTACTTTATTGGCTAAAATCTCGGCACTGTTTGCTACATTTCCGGCAATTGTGATCTCTGAAGTATCGATCTTCATCCCTGCACCTACCGCATCTGAGATATTATCCTGGCTTTTTACTTTGATCTTGATATCTTTATCTTGTCCGACATTGATAGAACCTGTGGTTTTCAGGCTCACCGCATCAATAGTATATTCATCTTTGATAGCAAAGGCATGCTCTTTTTCCTCAAAAACGTACCCATCTTTTTTAGCGATATAGAGTGCACGATCTTCATTCTCTTGCACTTCAAAATCCTCATTGACATTAACAGGTGTGATCTCTGAAGAGAGTTCAACATTATTCAGCCCGATTATTTCTCCTTTACAGTTTCGCCCATTCGCACCTTCTTGTTGTTTCACTACTTCGAGTACCAGATCACCGGCTTTTACCCCTTTCATCGTAGAATGCTCATCCAATTCACCATCTTGGTTTAAACGATAATGATAGATAATCTCTTCACCTCCCGGATGAATAACATCATAACCTTTACAGATATCAAAGAGGATAGGATCAATAATGGCATTATTTACTCTGATAGCAGAAACTATTTTATGCACACCTTCTTTCATACTTTCATCCATGCATCCTACCAACAGACCTGATTTAACTTTTTTTCTATCCAGCTCTGCTAAAATTTCACCTTCAAGACCTTCAAAATAATCCAATTCCTCTTGTGGTTTGATTTTTGCCTGAATACGTGTCATCGCCTTGTTGCCGCCGATGGCCATCGAGATAGGAAACCTTGATGCTGCTGTTTTTTGAAATACTTCAATTTTCAATTCTTGATATAATGACATGTCACTATCTCTCAGGTTCTCTTTTTTGAGAATTTCTGCTCTGTTAAGTTCGGTTATCTCCTGGAACTTGGCATCATTCTTTAACTTAAAAAATGTTTTATATGAGAGAATCTTAAAATCCAGTGTTTTAACAGAAATATTGTGCTTTTTCGCCAATTCTGATAAATCCTGCGACAAATTTTGCGTTGTTATGGTTGTTTTTTCAAAAGGTGTGGCAGTTTGCTCTTCAGGCACTTCTTCCGCTGCCGTGTTTTTACGTTTGAACATTCCAAATAATCCCATGGTACTCTCTTTATTTATTAATTAATACATCTTCTAGCATCTATACTTGTTAACGACTCTGCAACCACTTTACGGCAAAGTCTTATATATGTAAAAGACGAGATATGCTATTGACTATTATCGTCAGAAATGAAATTATCTTAAATGTGCACCTTTTAAAGCACATTTTACTATACTCCCTGTCATGATTAAATCCATATTTACCAACAGTTTTGGCATACTATTTTCCCGTATTTTGGGATTTTTACGTGATCTGCTGCAGGCATCTATCCTCGGTGCCAATATCTATACCGATATATTCATTGTCGCTTTTAAACTCCCAAATCTCTTTCGCCGGATCTTTGCAGAAGGAGCCTTTACCCAAAGTTTTCTTCCCTCTTTCATCGCATCCAGACAAAAAAGCGTTTTTTCAGCCGCTATTTTAGGTAAATTTCTGACATTTTTGATCTTTTTTGCTCTTCTTGTCTCACTTTTTTCAAACTTTTTTACGCATATTATCGCCTCGGGGTTCACTGACACAGTCATCGACAAAGCAGCGCCTTTGGTAGCCATCAATTTTTACTACCTGGTTCTCATTTTTATCGTCACTTTTCTGGCAGCACTTTTACAGTATAAAAACCATTTTGCCACAACAGCCTTTTCCACAGCCCTTTTGAATGTCGCACTTATCTTTGCCCTGCTTTATTCTCAGGATATGCCCAAAGAAGATATCATCTACCATATGTCTTATGCCGTCATCATGGGTGGTTTGATGCAGGTAGCGGTACATGTTATCATGATAAAAAAACTCAGACTGCACCTGCTTTTGCTGGGGGGACTGCACGCTTTAAAAACAAAAAAAAGCCGCGTATCCCAGGATATTAAAGATTTCAAAAGCCAGTTTTTCGCATCTACTCTTGGCAGTTCTACTGCCCAGATTTCTGCTTTTTTGGATGGCTGGCTGGCTTCCTTTCTTGTCACCGGGTCTATCTCCTATCTTTATTATGCCAATCGTCTTTTTCAATTTCCACTCGCTCTTTTTGCTATCGCCACATCAGTAGCCATCTTTCCCAAAGTTGCCCGCCATCTTAAAAATGAGGATTTTGTAAAAGCACATGATATACTGGAAAAAAGTTTTTGGTTTTTGGCATCTATATTGACTTTTTCAGCGATTATAGGGATTGTCTTTTCCAAAGATCTTGTCTGGCTGATCTTTGAAAGAGGCGCATTTGACGCTACTGACAGCCATCATACAGCCATAGTTTTAGCCATGTACCTTCTGGGGCTGCTTCCTTATGGACTTTCACGTATCTTTTCTTTGTGGCTTTACTCCACGCACAGACAAAAAGAAGCTGCCAAGATATCTGCCATTGCGCTGGGTGCGAATATCCTGCTTTCTTTGATTTTTGTAGGACCATTAAAAGTGGCAGGATTGGCACTTGCGAGTTCTATGAGTGGATTTATCCTTTTCTTTTTAACTATTCGGGCTTTTGGGACACAAGCCTTTTTGGATATAATAAAGTCAAAAAAGTTGGTATATTTACTCATGGGTGCCATACTTTTCACTTTTCTAATTATCATGATAAAGGATCATTTCAGTGCTTATTTACAATAGTCAAAGTAAACAAAAAGAGGATTTTATCCCTTTAGAAGAGAATATCGTACGTATCTATGTCTGCGGACCTACTGTTTATGATGATGCACATTTGGGACATGCACGTAGTGCACTGGCTTTTGATCTACTGCGTCGTGTACTCAAATCAGACGGTTTCAAAGTGATATTTGTAAAAAATTTTACTGATATTGATGATAAGATCATCAACAAGATGCAAGAAAGCGGTGAGAGCCTTGAAACACTCACTGCCCAGTATATTCACAGCTATAAAGAGGATATGCATGCCTTGGGGATAGAAGATGCCGATCTCGAGCCAAAAGCAACTGACAATCTGGGGAATATTATCTTTTTTATCGAAGATCTGATTGAAAAAGGGTATGCCTATATCATTGATGATGGCGTCTATTTTGATGTAGCAAAAGATACTCAGTATTTTTCCCTTTCTCATCGGCATACCGAAGATCGACAAAATCAGAGTCGTGTTAGCTCCTCTTCACAAAAAAAAGATCCCAAAGACTTTGCCCTCTGGAAAATCTATCATGATAATTCACTGACTTTCGAGAGCCCCTGGGGCAAAGGAAGACCCGGATGGCATATCGAATGTTCTGCCATGATCAAAAGCCATTTGGCTACTGATAAAAAATATCAGATTGATATACATGGCGGCGGAGCGGATCTACTCTTTCCGCACCACGAAAATGAGGCCTGTCAAAGCCGCTGCCAAAGTGGACATGAATTGGCACGTTACTGGATGCATAATGGATTTGTGCAAATTGATGGTACCAAGATGAGTAAATCACTGGGCAATTCATTTTTTTTAAAAGATGCATTGAAAGTATATGATGGGGAGGTACTGCGTTTTTATCTGCTCTCTACTCACTATCGCACCAATTTTAACTTCAATGAAGAAGATCTCCTTTCCTCTAAAAAAAGACTTGACAAACTCTATCGCCTGAAAAAGCGCCTTGGTACAGCTAAAACTTCTGCGCCAAACAAAGCGTTTAAAGCTGATATCATGGAAAAACTGGGTGATGATCTTAATATCTCTGCCACACTTGCTATTTTGGATGAGATGATTGCTTCTAGCAATGAGATTTTGGACCAAGAACCCAAAAACAAAGCACTAAAATATGAAATAAACGCCAATCTCTCTTTTGTACAGGATTTGTTGGGTATCGGTGTTAAAGATCCCTTCAAATACTTCCAGATGGGTATCCCAGCTGATCAAATCGATAAAATAGAAGCACTCATCAAAGCCAGAGATGAGGCTAAAAAAGCCAAAGATTATGCAAAAAGTGATGCCATCAGGGAGAGCCTGCTGGCACAAAATATCAAAATCATGGATACACCTGCCGGTACGCAGTGGGAGAGAGGTGAATAGTGGAAAGTTTTCGCTATCTCCTCAAACGTTTTTCTCCATATTTTAAGGATTATAAACTCCAATTTTCTTTAGCTATTTTGGGAATGATTCTTGCAGCACTAGGCACCACTGCCAGTGCCTATATCATCAAACCTGTTTTGGATAAAATTTTTATTGAGCACAATCAAACCCTGCTTACACTCCTGCCTTTTGCTGTCGTACTGGTTTATTTTATTAAAGGAGGCGGTTCTTTTTTGCAAGTCTATTTTGCCGCTTTTATAGGGCAGGATATCGTCCGGCGTATCCGCGATAAACTATTGCACAAAATTCTCTCATTTGAAATGGGGTTTTTCCATGAATATCGAAGCGGCGAACTGATCAGCCGCAGTATTAATGACATCGAGCGCATCAGAGAAGTTGTTTCGAGTATTATTCCGATGATGATCCGGGAGTTATTGACTATCATAGCCTTATTGGTATATGTTTTATATCTTAATCCAAAACTGGCGCTGCTCTCTATCATTTTTATCCCGCTGACTGCAAAACCACTCTCAATCCTGGCAAAAAAGATGAAAAAACTTTCTCATGCGTCACAGGAAAAGCTTTCAGATCTGACAGCAAGATTGAGTGAAATCTTTAACAATATTGAAATTATTAAGGCAAATGCAACAGAAGAGTTTGAATTTACACGTTTTCAAAAAGAGAATAAGCATATCTTTGACATCAATATCAAAGCGACCAAGACAACTGAACTTGTCAGTCCGATGATGGAGATAGTAGGATCCTTTGCCATTGCCCTAGTTATCATGTACGGGGGTAGTGAAGTCATCAATGGGGCAATGAGTGTGGGGAGTTTTTTCTCCTTTTTAGCAGCACTGTTCATGCTCTATACACCAATCAAACGCGTTTCAAATATGTACAATAAGATGCAGGATGCTATTGCTGCAAGCGAGAGAATATTTTCACTCATGGAGCGGGTCAATAAAATCAAAGGGACAACAAAAGTATTGGAAGGGGATATTTCCAAAATAGTATTTAAAGATGTTGATTTAAATTATAAAGACAAGAAAGCATTAAGTAAAATCTCATTTGAAGCACACAAAGGTAAAAAAATTGCTCTAGTAGGTAACAGTGGAGGCGGTAAAAGCTCCATCGTCAACCTTTTACTGCGCTTTTATGATGTAAGCAGTGGTGCCATCACTTTTGATGATGTGAATATCAATGATTACAGTTTACAATCTATCCGCAAAAATATCTCTATCGTTACCCAGCGTATCTATATCTTTAATGATACAGTTGCAGCCAATGTCGCCTATGGAGAAAATGTGGTTGAGACAAAAGTCATACAGGCACTAAAAGATGCGAATGCATGGGAGTTTATACAGGAATTACCAGAGGGAATTCATACAAAAATAAATGAATTTGGAACCAATCTCTCAGGAGGGCAGAGACAAAGAATTGCTATCGCCCGAGCACTCTATAGAAATCCAAAAATAATTATATTTGATGAAGCCACTTCTGCTCTCGATACCCAAAGTGAACAGGAAATCACCGATGCACTGCAGCAGGTCAGTAAAGACAAAATCACCATTATCATCGCCCATAGATTGAAAACGATAGAAGATAGTGATCAAATTATTGTACTCAAAGAGGGTAAAGTGAGTTGTATCGGAACAAACCGGGAACTTTTGAAACATTGTGATGAATTTATGCATCTAAATGGTTTACAAAGGTAAAGTTTTATTATATACTGTTTCTCTAAGCACAAATTAATTTTACAAAGTTAAATTAAAGAAGGAGTATTTCACTGCAATGAATAGTAAAAATGTTATATGGCTCAGTTCATTCTTCACCCTTCTTTTTATCACGTTTTGTGTCAGCATGCATCTTGATGATTTAAATCCGACTATCATCAATATGTCCAATAATAATCAAATCAAAACAGATGAATTGTCTGAGATAAAATTTGAAAATGACATTCAAAAACTGGCAACACCAAAACTGGCAACACCAAAACTGGCAACACCAAAACTGGCAACACCAAAACTGGCAACACCAAAACTGGCAACACCAAAACTG
>JANTGR010000043.1 GCA_024762875.1 Sulfurospirillum sp. | reverse complement strand
TTTTAATTGGTTTCAGTTTATTGCTAAGTAATTCAGCTTTTTCTAAGAATATCAAAATCGAACAAATAAATCCAGATTTAGAGGTTTTACAGCTTGGGGCATTTAAGAAAAAGAAAAATATTTTAAACAAAAATATGGAAAATTTGCAGGTTGATTTTTTTATGGAAAAAAGTGATAATTGGTATAGGTTGTTTGCTGTTAATATACCAAAAAGTGATTTTAAAGAGATTGAAAAACAGATTAAAAAAGAATTTCCTACGGCCTTTAAGGCAAAATATAAAATCATAAAACTCCTAAAAAACAGACCAGAATCTGCTTCTTTTAATACCCCTGAGATCTATCATGATAATACAGGATTAAATACAAAAAGCATATTAAAAACAAGAAAAAAATTCTTTTAATTTTTTATTTAGAGGTGACCTAAAGTAACATTGTTGTAAAATCCCCAAAATATTATAGAAGGATTTATGTATGGCAATTACTGTATATTATGATAAAGATTGTGATTTAAATATCATCAAAAGTAAAAAAGTAGCAATGATTGGTTTTGGTTCACAGGGACATGCCCACGCTGAAAACCTGAGAGACAGTGGCGTAGAAGTGATTGTTGGGTTAAAAGAGGGCGGAAGTTCATGGAATAAAGCTGCTAAGAAAGACTTTAAAGTGATGAGTGTGGCTGAAGCGAGTAAAGAAGCTGATGTTATTATGATCTTGTTGCCGGATGAAGTACAGGCTGATGTTTATAAAGACGAAATTGAACCAAACTTAAATGCAGGTGATACAATCGCTTTTGGACACGGTTTTAATATCCACTATGGACAAATTCAACCAAAAGAGGGCGTTAACTCTATCATGGTTGCACCAAAAGCACCTGGGCATACAGTAAGAAGTGAATTTGTAAAAGGCGGTGGTATTCCTGATCTTATCGCTGTCAGCCAGGACGCAACAGGTGATGCCAAAGCGTTGGCTCTTTCTTATGCCTCTGCTATCGGCGGTGGTAGAACTGCTATCATTGAAACAACATTCAAAGATGAAACAGAAACAGATCTTTTTGGTGAACAGGCAGTGCTCTGTGGTGGTGTAACAGCTTTGGTAACTGCTGGATTTGAAACTTTGACAGAAGCAGGCTATGCACCGGAAATGGCATATTTTGAATGTCTGCATGAATTGAAACTCATTGTTGATTTGATGTTTGAGGGCGGGATTGCCGATATGCGTTATTCTATCTCAAATACAGCAGAATATGGTGATTATGTGAGTGGTAAACGTGTCATTACTGCAGAGAGCAAGCAGGCAATGAGAGATATTTTGACTGAGATTCAAGACGGCCGTTTTGCCAAAGACTTTGTTTTAGAGAGAAAAGCGGGATATACCAGAATGAATGCAGAAAGAAATAATTCTCAAGCATCATTGATTGAAAAAACGGGTCGTGACTTGCGTGCGATGATGCCTTGGATCGCTGCGAATAAAATCGTTGACCAAGACGCAAACTAAGAGACAGAAATGGCAGAAGTTATAACTGTTACTTCCGGAAAAGGGGGAGTTGGAAAATCAACTCTCTCAGCCAATCTTGCCGTGGGACTTGCTGAATCAGGCAAAAAAGTTGTTGCGGTTGATTTTGATATAGGTCTTAGAAATCTTGATATGATTTTAGGCCTTGAAAATCGTATTGTTTATGATGTGATTGATGTCATGGAAGGGCGGTGCAACCTTTCTCAGGCCTTGATCAATGACAAAAGAACCAAAAGTCTTTATTTCCTTCCTGCCTCACAAACCAGTGATAAAGATGTTCTTGATAAAGAAAAAGTAAGCGAGCTTATCGCAGCTCTCAAAAAAGAGTTTGATTATATCATCTTAGATTCTCCTGCCGGTATCGAGAGTGGCTTTGAACACTCTATCTTTTTGGCTGATCGTGCTATTGTGGTTTCAACACCTGATGTTTCTGCCGTAAGAGATGCTGATCGTGTCATCGGTATCATCGATGCTAAAAGTGAAAAAGCCAAAGCGGGTCAAGAAGTGCTGAAGCATGTGGTAGTCAACAGACTCAAACCGGATATGGTAGAGAGTGGAAGTATGCTGAGTGTAGAAGATGTACTGAATATACTGGCACTTCCATTGATTGGTGTGATTCCTGATGATGAGAAAATCATTACTTCCACCAATGAAGGTGAACCTATATTTTATGACAAAGATTCACAAGCAGCGGAAGCCTACAGACGTATCGCCAAGAGAGTGGTAGGTGAAGAAGTCTCTTTTCTTGATTTAAAACAGAAAAAAGGTTTTTTCAAAAGGTTGTTTGGATGACGCTGTTTGAGCGAATGTTTGGCAAAAAGAAAGAATCGGCAAATACTGCAAAAGCAAGACTGAAAGTGATGCTGGCAACAGAGAGGGCGGATTGTCACATCCCTTATCTGGAAGATTTAAAAAGAGAGATACTGGAAGTTGTACGCAAATACACAGGTACAGCTGAAGGCAATGTAAATATTAAAACAGAAAAAAATGATGATGTGGATATGTTGGAACTCGAGATTTCACTTGGTAAAAATTAAACAGTGATTGTATGAGAAAAGCATTTTTACATACTACACTGGCCATATTGGTCAGTGTAGTGGTTTTATTGGTAACTGTTATTGTCTATGAAGTCTATTTTGTCAAAGACGTGACAACAACATCGGTTACAGAGAAAAATATCACGAAAAAAGAGCCAATACCACTGACTCAAAAAACCTTGCCTGTGCAGCCTGCTAAACCACTTAAAAAAGTGATAGAGAAGACAGAGGTATTGTCTATTGCTACTGAGATCGAGGACTATGTCAGTAGTCAGCAACATAAAGATGATATACCCTCCAAGCCTCTTTTAAAACCATCCTGCAAGGTCATTGTTCCGCTGCCTAAAAAAGTACAAAAAACTTTTTCGGATCATATACCCCGTCTGGCAATCATCATGGATGATATTGGCAATGCCAATCAGGTAAAACATTTCAAGAAAATTCCTTTCCCTGTGACACCATCACTGTTTCCCGTGACTTCCAAACATACACATACACCAGAGTTTGCCAAGCATTTCAATTGTTATATGGTACATATGCCGATGGAAGCTTTTCATTTTGCGAGACCCGAGGAAAATACACTCCAAGTGAGTGACAGTTTGGAAATGATAGATCAAAAAATAGCTGCTATGCATCATGATTTTCCTGATGCTGTTGCGATCAACAATCATACCGGCAGTAAATTTACTTCAGATGCCAGCTCCATGGATAAACTTTTTTGTGTATTGGATAAGTACGATATCACGTTTATTGACAGTAAAACCGCACCCCATACAAAGGGGAAAGAGACGGGAAAACTGCATAATAAAGTTGTGTTGGAACGCAATGTATTTTTAGACAATGAACCAGATGTCAATTATATTTTGGGACAGTTGAAAAAAGCAGTACGCTATGCCAAAAAACATGGTGTAGCGATTGCGATTTGTCATCCGCGCCCGGAGACTTTTGAAGCATTTCAATATGCCAAAAAGTATCTAAGGGGTGTGAAAATGGTCTATATAGATGCCTTGTATGACTAAGATTCTTGCTCCTTTGCCAAAGCGTTTAGAGGTATTAAAGAAACCGCCAACTACACTCTATTATCAAGGAAATCCAAAACTTTTGAAACAAAAGTTGATCTCTATTGTCGGCACAAGACACCCTAACCAATATACCAAAGAGATGACACGCACCATAGCGGCTGCTTTTGCAAAGATCGGTTATACTGTAGTCAGTGGTGCTGCAATGGGTGTGGATGCATTGGCTCATCAGGGAGCGATGCCGCAGACGATTGCGGTTATGGCAAATTCACTGGATATAAGCTACCCGGCAGTCAATAAAAAGCTTATTTCCAAAATGTCGCAGGAAGCCTTGGTACTGAGTGAATATGAAGCCAATACACGTGCCACCAAATATGCATTTGTTATCAGAAATCGTATCGTTGTCGCGCTGGGTGAAGCACTGATTATTACTGAGGCTGATGAAAACTCAGGGACAATGCGTAGTGCAGAGATTGCTATCGAACTGGGACGTCCTATTTATGTACTTTCACATCGGGCAGGAGAGAGTCTGGGTACACAGAAGCTGCTGAGAGAGGGAGATGCTTCGCTTATTACAGATGTAGATGATTTTATCGCGCAATTTGGTCGTATCGAAAGTGTTGAGGAAGAGCTTTTGTTTTTTAAATCCAATCCAACGCTGAGTGAAGCTTTGGCCCAATACGGTGATAAGATTTATGAGTGGGAGCTGGAGGGAAAAATCTGTATCAATAATTTAAAAGTACATTTATCATGATAGCAGCACTGGATATAGGATTGAAGCGTATCGGTACTGCCATCTCTCCTGATGGGAAAACTGTTTTGCCGCAAACTGCTATTTTGCGTAAAAATAGAAATCAGGCTGCTTTGGAAGTGAACCATTTTCTCAAAGAGTGGGAAGTCGATACCCTGGTTATCGGTTTGCCAAAAGGCGGAAGCAGCGAAGCAGAGATGAAGCGCCGTATCGAACATTTTGTGGCATTGTTGGATTTTAGCGGCAGACTCTATTATCAGGATGAATATGGCTCTTCACTGGAAGCCAAAGAGATGATGTTTGGAAAAGTAAAACAAAAAAGAGATGGTAAAGTTGACTCAATTGCTGCACAGGTGATATTGCAAAGGTGGCTTGAAAGGTGAATTCAAAAGTACTGGTGGGCTTGCAGTTTTTATCTGTTGGCGTGATACTCATCCCGAAGCCTTCAATTACGATAAGCTCTTTTTGGTGGGTGTTCCCCCTGATAGCACTGCTGACAACGCTCTGGATATTTACCCACAATAAATTGGGAAATTTCAATATCGTCCCGGAGATTCGGGATGATGCCAAACTGATTGTAACCGGCCCCTACCGCTTTGTCCGCCACCCCATGTACAGTGCGCTGATCTTTTTTATGCTGGGCATACTTTTATGGCATTTTAACTGGGTCAATCTGCTCTTTTTTGCGCTTATGATAGCAGCGGTTGCCCTCAAAGCTTTTAAAGAAGAAGCACTGTGGCATGATCATCATGATGGGTATGCTGCCTATAAAAGCTCAACTAAAATGGTGATTCCTTTTATCCTTTAAATACTGCATTATAGAGTGCTTCATCGTATCCCACCAGCACGTTATTGTCATATTCGATTACGGGACGCTTGATGAGCATATTTTCTTTTGCCAGCCAGGCTTCTTTGCCGGCATCATCCAAACCCAATTCTTTGAGTTTATGTGTTCTGTAGGTCGTACCGCGGGTATTGAAAAGTTTTGTGATGGATACTTTTTGCAGCCAGGAAGCAATTTTTTCTGCTCCAACAGGTGTTTCTCTAAAATCAATAAAGTGATAAGACAAGTTATGCGCTTTCATATATTTGACTGCTTTTTTGACTGAGTCACAGTTTTTGATACCATAAATAGTGATCATGACAGGTTCCTTATAAAATGAGCATGGCATCGCCATACGAATAAAATCGGTATTGGTTTTTGATTGCTTCTTCATATAAAGAGAGGGCTTTCTCAATACCCACAAAACTGGCTACCAACATCAAAAGTGTTGATTTTGGCAGATGAAAATTGGTCAAAAGATGGTTGATGCGGATGGGTTGATTGCCTGGATGCAAAAAGAGGTCTGATTCTCCCTGCAACTTTCCTTCTCTTGCATAATACTCAATGGTACGTGTTACTGTTGTACCTACTGCCAGAATCGGTTTGGTACTATTAATCAGGGTTTGTGTTTTTTGGGGAATATGATAAAACTCTTTATGCATAGTGTGCTTTTTTATATCAGTGCATTCGACGGGCTTAAAGGTGCCTGCTCCTACATGCAGGGTAACAAAGTGGGCATCGTAGTTTTTTTTCACGCTTTCAAAAAGCGTCTTGGTAAAATGCAGTGATGCCGTGGGGGCAGCCACCGCCCCGATGTTTTTGGCAAAGAGTGTTTGATAATCTTCTTCATCCTGGGCTGAATCTTCTCTTTTGATGTATGGGGGCAGGGGAATGTGTCCTATCCTGTTGAGTATGACATTGAGTGCTTCAAAATCAAGCAGGGTATTATCATGATAGAAAGAAACAATTCGTGTACCATCTGCATTTAAAGTGATGACTTTAGCTGAGAGCCCCTGCTCAAAATAGAGCCAGGTATCAGGTTTGACGCGTCCTTTGATATAGACAAGAAAGTGATTGTTTTGCAGGGGAGAATTGATAAGCAGCTCTACTTTTCCGCCGCTTTTTTTTTCACCAAATATCCTTGCTTTGATCACTTTGGTATCATTGAGCACTATGGTAGTGTCAGGGGGGATAAAGGACTCAATGTCTCGAAAAAATGCATGGGTAACGTGACCGCTTTGACGATCGTAGACCAGAAGCTTGGCAGCATCTTTGGGCTCAGAGGGGCTGGATGCGATCAACTCTTTTGGGAGCGTATAATCATACGAATCTACCAAAAGAGGATCTAAACTAGGCATCATCCTCTTCTGTTTCTTTCTCTTCGGGATTGACACTTTTGGCTATCATGATAGAAAGTCCATAAAGCAGTATCATCGGTCCCGCCATCAAAAACTGTGTCAAGACATCAGGTGGTGTCAACAGTGCAGAGACTAAAAATATAACAACCAGTGCATAGCGGAAAAAGTCCTTGAGTGTTCTATCCGTAACAAGACCCATCATCGCCAAAACAAAAGTGATGACCGGCATCTCAAATGCCAGTCCAAATCCCAATATCAGTTTGGTAAAAAAGCTGACATATTCACCGATACTTGGCAGGGCAGTGAAAAGTTGTGAACCAAAGTTGATGAGAAAGTCAAAACCAAAAGGGATGACAACATAGTAACAAAATGAGCCGCCGATGAGAAACATGATGGTTGCACCGATAGCAAAAGGCAGAATCATCTTTTTTTCATTTTCGTAAAGACCCGGTGCGATAAAGAGCCATAACTGCCAGAATATAATAGGCAATGCCGCAACAAAACCGGTAAAAAAAGATACTTTCAGTGCGGTGAAAAATGGCTCCTGTACTTTGGTAAAAATAACATGGCTGCCTTCTGGAAGAACCGCTTTTAAAGGCATAATCATCCAGTCAAGGATAGGCTGCCAAAAAGAGAACATGACAAAAAAGAGCACAACGATAGCGATAACAGAGATAGCCAGCCGTTTTCGAAGCTCAACCAGATGCGGTTTTAAATCATCAAACATCTGTATCACCTTTTGTTTCTTTTTTCTTTTTGGATTTTTTCATTTTCGGCTTTGTCTTGGTTTCCTCTGTCTTGCTTGCAATATTTTTAACAGAGTTTTCCACTTCCTGGAAACTCTCTTTGATATCATCAACGATATTGACATCACTATCTATTTTGAAGTCAGAAACAGCATTGTCCAGCTGTTCTTTATAAGAGATCGCTTCTTCTTTGATCTCGGCAAGGTGAATTTCCTGTTCTATACTCTCTTTGGTCTCATGCACAGTCTTTTTGAAACTGCGAAAGAATTTAGCGATTTTGACCATCGTTTCCGGCAGTTTATCGGGGCCGATAAAAAGTATAGCGATGATAGCGATGATTAGTATCTCACCAAAGCTCATTCCAAACATCTGTTTTCCTCGTATATAATTTTGATAGCATTGTATCTAAAAGATTATAATAATTTTGCGATATAATATAAAAAGCGTATTTTAGAAGTTTTGAGGTTTAAATAGAGCGTCATATCATAAAGGAGACGATGATGAAAGAACTGGCAATTATAAAACTGACAAAGTCATTTTTTGTAAAAGTAGGGCAAAAAGCACAAGCTAAAAAAGAACAATGGGCGCAGGAAGCGGCTCTTTCTGTGGAAGAAAACAAAAAAAGAGAGGCAGAATTTAAATCAGAATTCAAAAAAGCCAAAGCAATGTTAACCCCCGCTGCAGCAAAAGATGAAGCTGCTTCTACCTCCACAAAGGGCCAGAAGGAAAAAGAAGCCAAAACGGTTGCTGCCTCAACGGTAGAAACGTCAGAAACAAAAAAAACAGAAACAAAAAAACCTGAAGCAGAAAAAACGACAGTCGAAAAAGCAGAGACAAAAACAGCGTCAGTTGAAAAAACAGTGGCTAAGCCGCAGAAGCAGTCTGCTTCCAAAGAGAGTACGGAAAAGAAAACTGCACCTGAAAAGAAAAAAGCAGCAGACACGGCTTCAAAACCGACAACAACTAAAAAGCCAGCCAGCAAAAAAGAGCCAAAAACAGATACCAAAAAAACACCAAAACCTGCTGCAAAAAAAGCAACCGGTTCTAAAAAAGCGGCAAAACTACTGCTTTACAGTGAAGATATCAAAAAGCATTATGGTGCAGTTGATGAAGATTTTTTAGCGATTATCGTCAAAAATCTGGGACCGTCCATCTATAGAAAGGATGCTGAACTGGTTTCCTGCTCTGATCCCAAAGAGTTGGATACGGTGAGAAAAAACTTTTTGATCAAAAAACTGGGCATGCAGGAGAGTGATGACGTGCTTAATGGTGCTATTAAAGAAGTGTGTGAAGAACTCAAGGCATCACGCAATAAATACAGAGCGACTTTTTATTACAGCCTGGCAAAAAAATTCAAACTGGAATCAAAACTCAGCTAGTGATATAAAGGGCAAGTTCATCAGCCAGGAAGAAATTTGGATTGAAAAATTTCTTATCATGATAGGTGAGCTTCTGCTCCAAGAGCAGCTGTGAGGCTTTGTCAAGTTCATCCTTGTTGAGTATCCCAGAATCAAATCCGACATTGCTGCGCATACCCAGTAGAATTTTTTCATGTTTGATATCTTCAATACTCAAATGTTCTGTGCTGATTGTTAAGGGATTGTCGATATAGTCTGCAACATCATTTTGTGTGTAAAAACGCTCTTCTTTTAAAAAACCTACGGCTCCGCTGCCTACGCCAATATAGTCTTTATACTGCCAATATCCTTTATTGTGCCTGGATTCATAATGGCCAAAATTGGAGATTTCATACTGCGGCAGTCCGCGTTTTGCCACTTCGCTTACAAACCAATAAGCACTCTCCTCGTCATCATAGGCGACCTGGGGAGTCTCCATAAATTTTGTCCCCTCTTCGATGGTGAGAGAGTAGGAGCTGATATGGTTGATGGGCAGTGAGAGCGCTGTTTCTATATCATGCAATAAGAGGGGCTGGTTATCTAAGGCTGTGCCATAAATGAGATCAAGAGAGATATTTTTAAAACCGATTTTATGTGCATTGTTGACTGCCAATACAGCCTCCTGTGGGCTATGGCTTCTATTTAAGAACTTGAGTTTTTGGCTGTTGAAACTCTGTACGCCAAAGCTGATACGATTGATACCCAGTGCATACATTTGGCTAAGCCATGTATAGGTAGCAGAGTTGGGATTGGCTTCTGTTGTCATCTCAGCACCCTCATGCATATAGGGGCGGATAAAGTCAAAAAAGGGCTGATACTCCTTGGCCTCTATACAAGAAGGTGTTCCCCCTCCGATAAAGAGTGTTTCTATGCTTTTTTCAGACACATTAAAACGCTTAAATTCTGCGTCAAGCTGTATCATGATAGCCTTCATATAGGCTTTTTTCAAATGATGCAGATGCGTATAAGAGTTAAAGGCACAATAGTGACATTTGCTGTCACAAAATGGGATGTGGAGATAGAGCAGCATTTTCACCTTTTCTAAAATATAATTTTGATAGTATATCAAATAATATACGAAAACGAAAAGGAGGATAAATGGCTAGAGAAAAAACATACAGACCCAATGTTGCTGCTATTATACTCTCCTCAAAATATCCTTTTTCCAGTGACATCATGGTTGCCAACAGAATAGATATCCGTGATGAAGCATGGCAGTTCCCACAAGGTGGGATCGATGAAGGAGAAACTCCCCAGCAAGCACTCTATCGAGAGCTTTTAGAAGAGATTGGAACGGATGAAGTAGATATCATAGCGGAACATCCAGAGTGGATCAGTTATGAGTTTTTAAATAAAAATGCTAAAAAGATTTATCCTTTTGACGGGCAGACACAGAAGTATTTTTTGGTGAAACTAAAATCAGGGGCACAAATCAATCTCAAAACAAGAGAACCTGAATTTATGGCTTATAAATTTATACCGGCAAAAGAGGTTATTGGGACTATTTCAAAGATCAAAAAACCTATTTATCAAAAGGTATTGTTATATTTTAAGAAAGAGGGATATTTATAATATGTTAGTGGTACAAAAGTACGGTGGAACCAGTGTTGGTGATTTAGAGCGTATTGAAAGTGTTGCCAAGAGAGTCAGTAAGGCAAAAGAAGCAGGTAATGATATCGTGGTCGTTGTATCAGCCATGAGTGGTGAGACCAATAAGCTGGTCGGATATGCAGAACATTTTTCCCAAACACCTTCTGCAAGGGAAATGGATATATTATTAAGCTCGGGTGAACGGGTGACATCTGCCTTGCTGGCTATTGCATTGACCGAAATGGGACATCCTGCTATGGCTATGACAGGCAGACAGGCAGGTATCTATACGGATGAAGTACATACCAAAGCCAGAATCAATTCGATAGATAACAGGGCGATGAAAGAGGCGCTGGATAAAGGAAAGATTGTGATATTGGCCGGTTTTCAGGGTATCACAGAGTCTGGATCTGTTACAACTTTGGGCCGTGGCGGCAGTGACCTTTCAGCGGTGGCTGTAGCGGGAGCTTTGGATGCAGATCTTTGTGAGATATATACCGATGTGGATGGAATTTATACAACAGATCCCCGCATTGAGCCAAAAGCCAAAAAGATAGAAAAAATCTCTTATGACGAGATGCTGGAGTTTGCATCGCTGGGTGCAAAAGTGTTGCAAAACCGCTCTGTTGAGTTAGCCAAAAAACTCAATGTCAATTTAGTCACCAGAAGTTCATTTAATGATAATGAAGGAACATTGATAACAAAGGAAGAAAACATTATGGAACAACCAATTGTCAGCGGTATAGCTGTAGATAAAAATCAAGCGAGAATAACCCTTCGAGGGGTAAGTGACAAGCCGGGGATTGCTGCTGAAATTTTTAAAACGTTGGCTCAAAACAACATCAATGTTGATATGATTATACAAAATGTCGGAGAAGACAGTTCGACCAATCTTGGATTTACTGTACCGGAAAATGAGCTTGAACGTGCCAAAGAGATTATGCTGCAGCTCAATGCTTCTGAAAATCTGGAGTTTGACAGAGATATTGCAAAAGTATCAATCGTAGGGGTAGGGATGAAGTCACACAGTGGCGTGGCCAGTCGTGCTTTTGAAACATTGGCAGCCGAAAACATCAATATCGAAATGATTAGTACTTCAGAGATCAAAATTTCCATGGTCGTGGCGGAAAAATATAGTGAATTGGCAGTACGTGCACTGCATAGCGCCTACGAAATGGATCAATAATGCATAGCTTCTCATCCTGGACTTTAGAGAAAATCCGAAAGGGTGGATCTTCTCTTTCCTGGATGGAGGAGAAGCGTTTTGAATGGGTGCCTTTGGTGGCTTCTTCAATCAATCGCCTCATTAATGCCCAGACTTTTTTATTGATCACGGACAATGACCGGGAGTGGTTTGGTGATTATGTACTGGCAAAACTCAATAAAGCTTCTTTTGACAGACCCTTGCTGCCCGTACTCTCACTTTCTGCTATCTTTCCGCATGTTGATAGTATCAAAGATGCAGAAAAGATGGCACTTTTGGATGATATGCTCTCGCTCTCTTTTCCGAATGGTTATACCTACTTTTATATCGGAAAAGCAGATCACCCGCGTGCAAAAATCGCTAAAAGCAGAGATGATTCTCTTACCTGGCTCTTTAATGAAAGAGCACAAAACAGTTTTTACATGAACGGCGAAGATGACTTACTTGATATCAAACTGATTCAGTTGATCACACTCTATGATCAAAGTATCGATGCTATTTTATTTTCAGAGGTGGATAGCGAAGGGGCACTGTAATGGAAGCAAAGATTTTAACTTGTGCAGATATCAATGTGGCCAAAGAAGCTGTATTGTCCGGTATTGATTCGAAATTAACCAAAGTGTTTGAGTGTGATGAATTTAAAGTAGATGATGCCAAGGCTGTGATGAAGGAAGCCTATATCTGTGAAGAGTCAACAAAGCATCTGGTTATTGTTGCATCATCTTACCGCATTGAGGCGCAAAATGCTCTTTTGAAGTTACTCGAAGAGCCACCCCGCAATATCGTTTTTATTCTCATCTCCAAATCAAAAACAGCTTTTTTGCCGACGATCCGCTCACGTATGCATGTTGAAAAAATCACATATAACAGTGAGAGGCGGGCATTGGAAATCAATATAAAAAAGATGGAGTTGTCAGATATTTTCAACTTTTTAAAAAATAATAAAAATATTGCAAAAGGGGAATTAAAAGAGATCATTGAAGAGATACTGAAGATGGCACTGATAGATGCAAAGATCTCACTCAATCGTAGTGAACTTGCACTTTTTGACAAAGCACTCACCTTGGCAGAACTCAATACCAGAGCCCAAACGATTCTTTCAACACTACTTTTAATGCTCTATCATGCAAGAGCAAGGAGCCAGTCATGATCATCACCAAACTTGCTGCAGATACAGACCACCAAAAGCTTTTGCAGAGTGTAGGATGCACCAAAGAGGGTGCAAAAATTATGCAAGGCAAGATGCAAACGCATCTTTTTTATATCAAAGATTTAAGAACGCCGGCTGCCAATATACTTAAACAGGATGCACTTTCTATCGGAGCGGAGCTGGCCGTTGAAAAAGATACGATACTCTGTAAAGATAAAACGGTCAATGCCCTGTTAATGGCCAATGAAAAACAGCTTAGGATTCTCTCTAAAAAAGAATTGGCACAGCCTTTTGGACTCAAAGCAGTGGCAATGGCCTTAAAAGAGTATTTTCAGACTTTGGAGTATAAGCCCAGGATTATGGGTGTCCTCAATGCCAATGATGACAGCTTTTATCATGATAGCCGTATGCAGGAAAAAAATGCATCTATCATGATAGAACAGATGATAGAAGAGGGCGCAGATATCATAGATATCGGGGCTGTTTCTTCAAGACCCGGGGCCAGTGCAGTGAGTGAGGAAGAAGAATTTTTGAGAATCAAGCAGATTGTCGATCTGATTTATCTAGGCAAGTATGCCGAGCACGTTCGATTTAGTCTGGATAGTTATGCTATCAAACCACTTAGCTATGCCCTGGATAAAGGGTTTAGTATCGTCAATGATATTACCGGTCTTCGATCAGATGAGGTGGCCAGATTGGCTGCTTCATACCAGGCGACAGTTGTCATCATGCATATGCAGGGAACACCGCAAACGATGCAGCAAAATCCCCACTATGAGGATGTGATAGAAGAAGTGACTCTTTTTTTTAAAGATCGTATCGCCAAAGCAGATGCCTATGGAATTGAAGAAGTGATTTTGGATATCGGGCTGGGATTTGGTAAAAGTCTGGAGCACAATTTGACACTGTTAAAACATTTAGGACATTTTAAACATCTGGGAAAAGAGTTGTTGGTTGGTGCAAGCCGCAAAAGTATGATCGATATGATACAGCCTACACCTGTATCGCAGAGACTGCCTGCGACCTTGGCATTGCATCTAAAAGCACTCCAGGAGGGTGCCAGTATCTTGAGAGTACATGATGTAAAAGCACATCAACAGGTACTGAGTATCTATCAGGCACTCCAGGAGGTTGGTATATGAAAGTAGGTACAATTCAATTGGCATATGCAGGTGAGCTAGAGGCTATGCGCAGGCAGTGTGTGAGTAAAATCACGGAAGCCAAAGCAAGAGGTGCAGAGTTGATCATTTTGCAGGAGTTGCATGAAAGTCATTATTTTTGTCAAAATGAAAATGTAGAAAATTTTGATCTGGCAGGTGACTTTGAAGAAAAGATCTCTTTTTGGAGTAGTGTGGCAAAAGAGTATGGTGTCGTGCTTGTTACTTCTTTATTTGAAAAACGCACAGCCGGGCTTTATCACAACAGTGCTGTTGTATTTGAAAAAGACGGGAGTGTCGCTGGAAAATACCGCAAGATGCATATACCGGATGATCCCGGTTTTTATGAGAAATTTTATTTTACACCGGGTGATTTGGGCTTTGAACCTATTGCAACCAGTGTTGGAAAACTGGGAGTATTGGTATGTTGGGATCAGTGGTATCCCGAAGCCGCACGTTTGATGGCTTTAAAGGGTGCCCAAATCCTCATTTATCCTACTGCTATTGGTTGGTTTGATGCAGATACTGAAGATGAAAAACAACGTCAGTTAGATGCCTGGATCAGTGTACAAAGAGGGCATGCCGTAGCAAATACACTGCCTGTTGTCGCAGTTAATCGTGTAGGATTTGAAAAAGATGACAGTCATGTGATGGATGGTATTCGCTTTTGGGGGCATTCCTTTATCGTGGGTACTCAGGGCGAGTTTCTTTATCAGGCTGATACAGAAAGTACGGTTGCTGTTACTGAGATAGATATGCTGCAATGTGAACAAAATAGACGCATATGGCCTTTCTTTAGGGACAGGCGGGTAGATGCTTATCATGATATCTCCAATATTTTTATAGATTAAGCGCATCTCTAAAGTGTGTAAAAATAGAATAAAAATTTAAATTTGTTAATAAAACAATAATTTTATTCATATAAGTGTATATATATTTTACTTTTAGACGATTCTGTATGTAACTAGCATATAGGAGTAGAATATAATGAAAAAGATATTGGCAGGTACAGTGTTACTAGCCGTTGTAGCATTGGCGGGTGATTTTAAAAGTGGCTTGCATGCATTAAACAATAAAAAAGATTTAAAAGCGTATGAAACATTTTTTACCTTGGCAAAGAGTGGTGATGTGGATTCACAGACACTGTTGGGTGAGATGTATCTGGATGGTATAGGTACAGATGTAGATGTTAAAAAAGCCTTCTACTGGATTTCCAAAGCTGCACACAATGGCGATGTACAGGCACAGTATTTACTGGGATTTATGTACGAAAATGGTATAAAAGTTGCTGTCAATATCCCAAGGGCAATCGTATTATATGAAAAAGCAGCGAAAAAGGGTGATATATTGGCCCAATATAATTTGGCGATGATCTATAAAGAGGGAAAAGGCGGCATCAAAAAAGATATGCAAAAAGCATTTAAATGGCTGGCAAAGGTAGAACTGAGTAAAAAAGATTTAGAATATCAGGCAAGAGCTGACTAGCATGGGTGTATAGATGTTTTGAACATCTATACACTAAAGAGGGAGAGAATCTCTTTTAGTCCATTTGTCTTCTAAGAAATGTCGGATAATCCAAATCAGTACTGTC
>JANTGR010000042.1 GCA_024762875.1 Sulfurospirillum sp. | reverse complement strand
GATCCTCTCAGTCGTCTTGAATTGTGGGACATTCTCGATAATATCCGCAAAGAAGAAGGAACGATCATCTTGGTCAGTACAGCCTATATGCAAGAAGCTGAGAAAATGGATAGTGTACTGCTGTTTGATGAAGGAGAGATTATAGCACGTGGAACCTCTAGTGAACTGATTGATTCTATTCGCCCTTATGTCTATGAAAAAGTTTCGCATACTAAACATTCATGCCTTAGCTTTGAGGATAGAACCTATGCACTTGAAACACTGGATGTTCCCCATACCAAACCAATACTGGAAGGACTTTTTTTTGTCAATGCACTTCAGAAACATAAATCATTACCCACAATAGACATTGAAGTGCGAGACAGCAAGATAGAGATACCACAGATAGTGATGCAGGCTAAACAGATCAGTAAATATTTTGGTGATTTTGTTGCCAATGATAACATCGATATGTCACTCAAACGGGGTGAAATTTTGGGACTATTAGGTGCCAATGGAGCAGGGAAGACCACTTTTATTAAAATGTTGTTGGGACTCTATCCTATTGACAAGGGGGAATTGACACTGCTTGGAAGAGCTATTCATAGTGGTAAAGACCGTCAAACTCTCAAATCAAAGATAGGTTATGTCAGTCAGCATTTTGCTCTTTATAAAGATATGACTGTTAGGGAAAATTTAATTTATTTTGCCAATATGCATAAAATTCCTATGGATACAGCACTTGAACGTATTCGACGTTACGCTTTGGAGCTTGGATTTGAAAAGTATATGGATGAACTTCCTACCTCTCTTCCTCTGGGAGTCAATCAGCGTTTTTCTATTGCAGCGGCATTACTGCATGAGCCTGTCATCCTATTTTTGGATGAACCGACCTCTGGGGTAGATACCATTGCCAGAGCACAGTTTTGGAAGATACTCAGGATGCTGAAAGAGAAATGGGGTATATCCATTCTGATTACGACACACTATATGAGTGAAGCAGAATATTGTGACAGAGTGGTACTACTCAAAGAAGGAAAAAAGATTGCTGATGATACGCTAGAAAATCTTTATGCACTCCATCCTGATGCCCGGACATTTGAAGATATTTTCCTGACCTATTACAGGAGTGAGTAATGAAGCCAAAGACTATTAAAGCATATATGTTCAAAGAGTTTACAGAGCTTTTTAGAAGCCGCCTGATCATCATAGTCTATCTGATGCCCACCATGATCGTGCTTCTCTTTGGATATGGTATCCGCATGGACGTCACGCATGCCAGAATTCTTATCATCGACAATGACCAAAGTAAATACTCCATGCAGTTGACCTCTAAATTTGAACATACCAAATATTTTAATGCCACTGTTTCGCATATCAGTGAAAATGAAGCACTGCATTCTATTAAACAGGCGAAAACGGATGCTGTACTCATTATCCCCAGCTCTTTTCAAAAGCGGCTGTTGCATGGGCAAAAGAGTGAGATCGGCGTTTTTGTAGATGCAGCATTTCCTACCAGAGCAACAACGGTAGAAAGCTATATTCAGGGGATGATTCTGGATGCAGCCAGTGACGTAGCTACACACATGGGTACACCCTTAAAAGGGATGATTACGATCAATCAGCGTATCCTTTTTAATCAGGCAATGCGGGATGAAGATGCCATCATTCCAGGTCTTATTGGGTTGGTGCTTCTTGTAGCACCGGCTATTTTGGCGGCACTGTTGATTGTCAAAGAGAAAGAGAAGGGAACTATCTTTAATTTTTATGCTTCTCCTTTAAGCAAGGGAGAGTTTCTGCTTGCCAAACTCTTACCGGTATTTTTACTGCATTCACTCAATATTTTTATTCTCTTTTTATGGGCTGTTTATCTCTTTGGGGTGCCTTTTCGGGGAAGTTTTGGCCTGTACTGGATTAGCAGTGAACTTTATATCCTTATCAGCCTCTCCATTGGTATGCTCATATCGGTCATTACAAAAAAACAGATCGTTGCAGTTGTCTTGACGGTAATTGTGACTATCCTTCCCGGATTTCTCTATTCAGGGATGCTGATGCCGATCTCTTCGATGGAAGGTGAGTCCTACATTGAAGCGCATCTGTTTCCTGTGATGTACTATACCCATATACTTTATGATACTTTTTTAATAGGTCAGGGGCTGGCATCTGAAAAAATAGTATTTTATCTCTTAGTACTATGTGGATTCCTTCTTTTTATCTTTACTGCTGGAACTGTTTTACTGAAAAAGGAGATGCGATGATCCGTACGTTTATGGTTGTACTTGGCAAAGAATTGCTGAGCTTTCTTCGCTCGGTGATGCTGGTGGCCGTGGTGATTTACTCTTTTACTTTGGATATCTATGTAGCAGGCGCAGGTATCCAGATCAAACCACGCAATGTGGTGGTCGGATATGTGGATGAGACTGGAGGCGGTATGAGTCAGAAGATACTGACAAGACTGCATACTCCGGAATTTAGACCGCCGATACGATTTATTTCCCAAGAACGTTTAAGTCAGGCGATCTTCAATAAAGAGGTGATAGTTGGAATTGTATTTGATGCAGATTTTGAGAAAAATTATAGAGAAGGGAAAAATGCACAGCTTAACCTGCTGCTTGACGCGACAGCAGCTTCGCAAAGCCTGACCACACTGGCATATCTCCAAAATATCATATTTGATTTTCAATCCATGAATCTTCCTCTGGAGATTAAATCACATAAACTCTTTAATGAAAATGTGGATAATCGCTCCTTTATGGCTCTGAGTGAATTGCTCTCCTTAATCACGATGCTAGTGATTATCCTTACGGCAATTGTCTTTGTAAAAGAGAAAGAGGAGGGTACGTGGGATATTATGTTGTTGATGCCGGTCAATCCTAAGATGACAATTTTGGCAAAAAGTATTTCCCAGGTACTCATCGTCATGGGTGGTGTAGTGATTGCCCTGGGATTTGTTGTGTTTGGAGCGTTTGATACTCCAATGAATGGTTCCTTTTGGGCCTTTATGCTTCTGACATTTTTATATGCATTTTCCAGCGCCGGCATCGGACTTTTTGTTGCTGCAGTTTCTAAGGATATTTTGCAGGTTGCACAACTTTCTATCATTATCATGATGCCGCTAATCTTCCTCAGTGGTGCCTGGACACCAGTCTATGCGATGCATCCAGTCTTTCAGAAGCTCTCTCTTATCTCACCGCTTCGTTACTATATCGAGGGAAGTGAGAGTATCTTCTATAGAGGTACTGATTTTGTAGATCTTTGGTCATATTTTAGCGGAGTGATTTTTTTGGGAGCCATATTGTACTGGTATGGCTTTAGAAAGATTGGGAAGCTGTTTTGATATGAAGGTGCCCACAAGTACTAATCTTATAGGACAATGACGCATGATTTCCTGTTTTTAACTTCATAGGAAATCATGCATTTGATCTCTTTTAAGAGGAAAAATGTTGATTACAGTAAACCCATTTCTTCCAGGATAGGTCCAATCTCCTGTGTAATTTTCATTAACTGTTCACGTAAAAGCTCCATACCTTTGTCTTCTACATACCACTCTTCTATCTTTTGCACAGCTAAACTCTTATTTTCAGGTGAAATTTTGTCTGATTGATGTACAGCTTCTTTGATTGCTTCTAAATGTGAAAGATTTTTATTGCTCATTTTCTTCTCCTTGGTTGTATATTAGTATATCTGTATCAAGCTGTTCAAGCAATGAAAATGAAATAGAATCAGACAATATAAAATCATTATTTTGTGAGCACAACAGAGTGAGATCAAATCTTTTTTTCTCTATATATGCTTTTAAGTCATCTTCCACAGAAAAAGTCTGTTCTATAAATTCTCCCTGCACATTTTCCTCTTTTTTCAAAAGTTCAAAACTTTCTTTTTGTTGTTTCCTGATATCATCGTTGATCTGCATATCGATAAGCGGCTCACTTACAGGGACACCCAAAAAGTCAACATCCATTAATGATACATCTACCAAATAACGGTAATCATATACCAGGTGAATTGATTGCGTGTCAAATATATCTTTTGCAAGTCTTATACAAGATTTGGTGTTCTTGCTTAAATCAATAGGTAAAACGATGCTGTTGTAGGCTTCTGTTTCTCTTTTAAGGACTAAAACAGGTGCTGTTATTTTTTTAGCAATTTTTTCTGTAAGCTTATCATGATAGGCTGTGATCACAAGTGTATCCGATGCATCTTTTGTCTGCGCCCATACTTTATCTTCGCTGTCATTGACTGAGACTAAAATAGCAACATCTTTTTGATAGTCTAGTTTTAGTAATCGTTCCTGTATCTCTTGTTTGACTTTGTCCTTATCCATGATATCATCACCGATAGTAGATTCATTGCGAAAATAATCCGGCAGATCAAAAAGCGGTTTTTCGTGGACATATAGTATCTCCAGCGGGATTTCATGAGTGGCTGCAAATTCTACAGCTGTTTTGAGTATCTTGTCTGCTTGCTCAAAATTGTTTAAAAGTGCTAATATTCTATGCATGATGTTCTCCTTTTAGTTTTTTGCTTCTTAAGTAATGAAACATAGATATTTCTCCAAAAAATGGCCCAAAAATATTGAAAACAGGAACAAAGTTAAAGAGTGCTGTCAGAAAACTGATTGTGAAAACACCTGTTTTATGTTCTTTAAGTCGTATCGTATCTACATCTTTAAAGAGCAAAGAAGCGGCATCGTATCTAAAGGTATCTTTTACCAGCCAAATCCATAAAATAATCAATACAATAAAGTTGACGATTGGCACAAAAAGCAAGGGAAATGCCACAAGGGAAATCACAAAATAAATCACAATGTCTTTGATTGTGTACCCCATAGATTTAAACTCATTATTTTTGATGATTTCTTCACCTTTAAAATGTCTTTTTGCGACACCTTTGATCAGCGGTTCACTAAAAAGGCTGACAATAAAAACCATACTCGCAACTATCGCACTATAAATGACATAGTATCCAATCAGATATCCTATCCCTTTGCTGATAGTTTCAAAAGGAAGCCATGTTAGAAGCTGTAATAATTGGCTATGGATATAATCACTTTTGATATAAAAAATAATTGACCAGAAAATAGCACTGAGTACAATAATGATGAATGAAAATGCGGTATATTTTTCTTTTGATACACTGCGCAAAATCAAGTTGCCAAAAAAAGCAAAGATAAGCGAAAATGTTAAAAGTACAAGCCCAACCCATACAAAAGAGGAGAGTAACAGTGCTCCATTGGATCGAATCATGGAAAAGGGAACAAAACTAAGCAACTTTGCACCAACAGCTACAATCTGATCCCATAACACAAAACCTATAACACCCCACAAAACAGTGACTAAAAAACCACTCACAAGCGCAAATCGCATTGTATTCCATGACAAAATCTCTTTAAATCCAAAAATGACTGCATGCATTACATCTTTCACTATGACTCCTTTTATAAACAAGTTCTAAACATCTAGCTATTGTAACATTTTATAGCAGAAGGTTATGCGCCTTTAGTAGCATTAGTATCTAAACTTTCCTCACGTAACAACACAAAATCCAATAAATCCAATTTAGCTTTGATACAATACTCTGATATAAAAAAGGAGAAATACATGTTTAAATATTCTATACTCTTAGCGTCATCTTTAATGCTTTTTTCTGGTTGTGGTGGAGGTGGTAATGCTAGTGACAGTGATAACGCATCACTGGAAACTTTGGGAACACAAAACAATACGGCATCGATTCAGTATTCGCTGCAGCGAGCAGGATATGTGAATGCTTCAGATATTGTTGAACTAAGTACAAACACAATCGCTTTTACTTATATGGATGGTAACGAAAAACATTTTGTTGTTTATGACAAGCTTAACGGAAAAACTTTATCAAATATTCCCGGTTTTAAAGGAGATAGTGTGATAAGTAATGATGCAAGCTCTGTGATCTACGACAATGGAACCAAAGTAAATGTAGATAATTATACCCATGCAAAAGTAGAAACAGAACCTATATACAACTCAAATACAACGGATAAAACACCCAAAGAGAAGATAAATGACCAACTACCTTCTGGTCAATATGTCAGCCAATTTGTTTATTCACCTCAAAGGCAAGGCGCTGCTGTTCTAGTCAAATCCAGCGGTAACACGCTTGTAGGACTATATCTCTATGGGTTAGAAGGTTCTTCCCCTGTAAGAGAAAATGCTATGTACCTACCTGATGATGAAGGTCTGTCCATCACCGATATCTCTTTTCCTGAATCTGGAAAAGTTACATTTATAGTGCATAGCATGGGTTGGAAATATTATTATACCTATAATCAAGGGACAAAAAAACTGACTGAGACTAACAGGGTCAATCCAAACGGCGACTCATCGAGTAGTAACAATACACAAACAATGTCAGGAGAAGATGCTATACGCGCACAAATAGAAACAGATTACAGAGCCGTAGAAGCTTTCATCTATACATCAGATAATCACTCTGATGCTGCTGTTGTGATCAGTTATGTAGGTGGTGATGGGGCTAAAGATTTTGTACTCTATGAAATCCCACAAAATGGCACTCCATATGCTAACTATACAGTCAAACCGCCTGAAGGATCACAAGCAGAGTGGACTAGTATTACAAACCTACGCAGAATTGGCGGGGGAAAAATCACATTTACAGGAAGAAGCCGTGATAATAATGGCTATCAAATAAGAAACTTTACATACTACTACCTTCAGCATCGTTATGAAAATAGTTACTCATCTAATGACAATACACAGTCCGGAGAAGACCGCATAAGGGCAGAATTTTTAAATGATGGCAATGACTTTACGAATGTAGAAGATTTTGCATATAGTTCAGATAACCATTCAGATGCGGCAGTTGCTGTGACTTACCCCCACTCTGTACGATTATTCTTATACGATATACCACAAAATGGAGCACCAAGAAGAGTATTTACAGTAAATCCTCCATCAAGTGGTGACGAATGGACGAATATCTCTAACTTACAAAGAATTGGTAACGGTCAAATTACTTTCACAGGAAATAGTAAGGCAGATGGAACACGAAACTATACATACGACTACTTACGACATTATTATGTCAACAATAACAATTAACAAGCCAGCGATTTAGGCGATGATAGACTTATCTCATCTATATACTCTTCAGGCAGAGGTGGTATATTTGTTATCAGTAGAGGGTCATCTGGAACATATTTTTATCGTTACAATGCCAACCCTGTGAGACATAAGGAGACATTTACTATAAACGCATGAAGAAATGCAACTTTTTATGGTGTGTCTGGGGGGGTATTTTTAGTATCCGAACAAGTCAAGTAAATTATAGATTTAACTATTTTACCGGTGATTTATCAGCACAATAAGTGTATTTGTTTAGAACACTCGATTTTTACTGCAGAAGGTTATGCACCTTTAGTATATTATGATAGGTGAAGAATGGAGTCAATGTTAGAGTACAAGGTCACAAAACTTTATTTTGTGACCTTGTGCTAAATCAGTTAGAAATCTTCATTGTCAAATGCTTGATCCATTTTTTGATCTTCTTCTTTCTGTAGTTGTGCTTTTGTCAATACCATTTCGTGTAAAAACTCACCAAAGAATGTTTTTGATTCTGTTTTGGCAAGAAAAAGATAGATACCCAGGGTCAGTCCAAGAACTGCCAAAAGTGCAATGACCTTTTGTATAGGATTGAATCTTTGAATGGGCTCTTTTATCTTTAATTCACACGCACCTCCTGGACAATGCTGTGGATCTTCTTTTGAGATGACTTTAAATATCCAACAACCAACACAAATGGAAAAAGCAGATTCCAAAAACATCAGGGTTAGGCACAGGATGCATATCAAGACTTTGTAAAAAGTGATGTCCCAGTGAAGAACAAACCAATAGAGCATGGGTAATGAGATCAACCAGCCCAGTGTCCAGGCAAATCTTTTTTGCAGACCGCCAACATATTCTGGTTCTTGGTTTTGAACAACGAATTTACCCATAAGCAAAGAGGGGGAATATGTCGGAGTAATTATTCTGATCGTAAAATCTATAAATAAAAATGCCAAATAAACACGTGCAACGATAATATGATTGTAACCAATACCCACAAATATTACAATCATTCCAAGCATAAAGAGGATGCCCGCAGAAGCTCTCGCTTCTCTTTCGTTAACTACGGTGACGTCGTATCCAGGGACTTTTTCTCCATAGTCCAATAGAAAACTTTTTAGATTCAAAAATACTCCTTAAAACATACTAATGCGAAATTATATCCAAAATTCATGCATTAGTGAACAAGTATGCATGTTTAGAAGACTATTTCTCTGTATTTTCTACATGACATGCTGTAATATCAAACCAAAAAGCTTCTTCTCGGATAAGTGTTGCATTTTTTCTTTGTCTGAAGTGATCTTCCAAATCAAAGGAAGGAGAATCCTGACCCATTTTATAAGCATCGATCAATTGTTCATACGTTTTTTCAAGTATAGCAGTGATCTGATAAGTAACAATATCATATATTTTGGCATCTATCCTGCGTTGTTCTCTTTGAAGCTCGTTGATATTAATAGCACCATATCTTTCTTCTTTTGGAAGTGTCATATTCATCTCTATATGTGTACGCATCGATGCTAAAGTATGTTCGAGTTGCAATAACGGCATAGATGTATCCGTAATGATGAGTGCATTTTTTGAGTCATATCCCCATCCTCCATCAACCTGAAGTTTTATATCAAAGGCTGAATGAATGATTTGTGCAAGGTTGTGATCTGTTTGAAGTTGTTGAAATTTTATCATGATAATAATCTTTATCTGGCTTTGGGGAGGGTAGAAATACAATGTTCAAGTTTATACTTGAACATTGTGAAAAAGTCTTATTTAACTTTTACTGCTTTTGATTTTGTGTTACCTTTTAGGTCAACCCAAGTGACTTCTACTTTATCACCTTTTTTTGCACCTTTAAATGAAAATTTAAAAAGTGGATTTTTTGATAAAAATTGACTAGTTGATAAATCATAAACAACTTTGTCATTTGCTTTTGCAGAGATATGTGTGATAAAGTTTGCTTCTTTACCTTTCTTTTTTGCTTGATCATAAGTCAACATGTCATGTTTTGCCATAACTTTAACTTTTATTACATCGCCTTTTAATTTTGCTTTAACTTTCATTGTTTTTCCTTTAATAATATTCTTTTTTTATATCGATATTGCTACTGGTGAAAATTAGCCTTCACAACCGCCAAGTGCAACTTGAAGTGATTTTTTCGCTGTATAAAATTTACCATCTGTTCCTTCAAGAACAACGATAACAGAACCTGATTTTTTCATTTTGATTTTGATACCAAAATCAACTGGCTGACCTTCTGGTACTTCAAATACCGCTACAGTACTTTCAGGATTTACATCTTGGAAAACTGCTACAGTTTTTGCAGAAATATCACTTTTGATTCCAACTGGAATTTGTCCACCGTTGTTTGCAACTTCTGGAGTTTTTAGTTTGATACCTTTTTCTTCTGGTTTGATGTCTCCATAAAGTTTTTTGATAGAGTCATCTACTGATTTTGCAGTCCATGTATCTGGCTTCTCTTTTCTAAAATCTGTTGCACTTAAAGCTGCTGGTATAGTTGCAAGTGTGACAAGTCCTAAACCTAAAAAATTTCTTCTTTTCATCTTTTTTCCTTTTATTGTATTTGGTGGTAAATTGCTAAAATGCAATTCACCACTATTACTTGAGTATTATATCTTTTTCCTGTGAAGTAATTGTGAATTACTTACTTTTTTCGATCATATAATCAACAGTTGCTTTGACTTGATCATCTGTTAAATTACTGTTACCACCTTTTGCAGGCATACCATTAAATCCTTTAATTGCATGAGAATAAACAGTATCCATTCCTTTTGCTGTCACTTTTGCCCAATCAGCTTTGTTGCCAACTACCGGAGCACCCATAGCATCTGTTCCATGACAAACTGCACATGTCCCCTCATAGGTTTTTTGTCCCGGTGTTATAACGGCAGTTGAACTGTCTTCTTTAGGCAAGTCTCTTACTGTTGACATCGGAGGAAGAGCATCTTTCATCTCTACTTTGATGCGGACGATATTGACTTTGTCTGTACAGTCTTTCATGCACCTTGTGCCATTACCATAGTTTTTGGTGTCATTTAGATAAGCACGAACATTGTCAGGGCCTTTTGGTCCATCGATATTTGGTTCAAAGCCATCTTTGTTTGGCATGACAATTTTCATGAATTTTGCTCTGTCAAGTACATAGTCATCATCTAGATCTTCACCATCAATTTTCATTTCATTGATTGATAAGATATAAGCAGACAGTGCATATACTTCATCATCTGTCAGGCTCAGTGGTGCAGGATGTGGCATACCTGTTTTGATGTACCACCATAGTGTACTAGCTTGTGGCCAGTAGGTACCAAAAACACGGATAGGACCATCAGAATCTGGTGTTTTTCTCTGATTTTTCAGTGTTTTTTGTCCTTCATAGGCATTGCCTTTAGCCAGTGCAGGATATCCTCCGCCACCTGAACCAAAGTCACCGTGACAGATGACACATTTTTCTTCATACAGTTCATCACCTTCTGCTACAGATCCTTTACCTTCTGGTAAACCTGTACCATCTGGCATAACATCGATGTTCCAAGCATTGATTTCATTCTTGGTAGCAGTTCTGCCATACTTGATGTTCTTGATTTCTTGTGCAACTTGCGGATTAACATGATAGGGACCACTCATACCATTTTGATCAGGGTAAGTTGAACCACCGTCAATCACTTTTTTACCATTGGCATAAGTATGACTTGCACCCGTTGCTGTCGTTGCTGCTGCAACTGCTTTTTTTGTAGTGGCAGTAGCAGTACTGGCTGCAGCCTTCACTGTCTTGGCACCTTCTGTTTCATTTGCATCACATGCTGTAAAAGCCAATGCACTTAATAGAAAAGCTGAACCAATGATTGAAGTTTTAAATTTACGATCTAATATGAACATTGTTCACCTCCCCTTTTGCTGTAACTTCCCATGTACAAATAGCATTTCTATGATAGACGGATTCAACACCGACTGCTGCTACTTCCTGATCAATACTTGGCTGAATATGTCCACTGTCATCCATTGCACGGCTTTGTAATAAAAGTGGTTTACCTTCATATTTGTAAAGGTAGCTAAATCTTGTCCATGCGCGTGGCAATACCAAACCTTTTAAGCTGGCCTCAACGAAGTTTTTACCACCGTCAAATGAGATATCAACACCGGTAATAGTACCTTGCCCACTCCATGCCAAACCTTGAATCTCAACTATATCACCTTTTTTAAGATCCGTCCATGGTTTTTCAGGACAAGGTGATGTGATGATTGAGTTTACTTCAAGCGGATAGAAATGTTGGATCGCTTTTCCACTTGGTTTAAGTGCAGTATATTTTGCTGTTTCTTCTTTTGCATAAAATGGCTCAGTGGTAAATTCTAATCTTCCCAGCCATTTGACACATAAGTTACCCTCCCAGCCCGGCAGCAGCAGTCTGATTGGATAACCTTGCTCTGGACGTAAAGCTTCACCATTTTGTCCCCAAACGATCATTGCATCGTCAAGAACTTTGTCAACTGGAACAGTTCTTCCCATATGTGAGTTATCCATACCTTCTGCTAACATCCATCTTGCTTCTGGCTTAAGACCAAGGTCTTTTAAGATATCTTTGATATACACACCGGTCCATTGAGCACAACTCATCATACCCTTCGCAAACTGGATAGAATTAAACTGTGGTCCTCTCCACTCTGGTCCGCCATTTGCCGGACATTCGATAAAGTGTATTCTACTTACACTTGGATATCTTTTGAGTTGATCCATCGTAAGCACCAAAGGCTTTTCAACCAAACCATGAATCATCAAACGATGTTCATTTGGATCGATGTGTGCAACACCACCGTGTGTTCGGTTAAAAAAGAGTCCATTTGGTGTAATGATACCTTCTGATTCATGGATTGGACACATCGCGATTGATGCCTGCCAGTTTCCTGATTGTAGAAGTTTCATATTTCGTCTGGTATTGTTATGCTCATAGGCAGACGGGATACCGTATCTGTTTTTAGTAACTGGATCGCCTAGTGTAGTTCCCCATACTTTCTCTTCCATGATCGCAGGATCATCAGCTTTCATTTTAACTGGTGATAATACACTGGCAGCAGCTATAGCGCCAACAGAATATTGTGCAGTTTTTTTGAAAAAGTTTCTTCTGCTTAAATGTTCTTGATTGTTAGATTTAGACTCTAAATCTTTTTTGGGATCATTGCTCATTTATCCTCCTTGAAATTTATCATAAATTTTGATACTACAAAATATTACATTTGCATAGTATTTTGATATAGCAAAATATGAGACGATATATTGTATTAGAAACTTCATTTAATGTCAAGTAATATAATTAATTTTGTAGTATACTTCGGTTTAATATGTAAATATGTAATCAATTTATCAAATAGCAAGGAAGAAGCGTGTCAGCTGCTGTAGTAGGAAAAATATTGGGATTGTTTATCTCTTCTGGCCAAAGCTCAAAGCGTGTAGAGCAGGAAAAGATTCAATTGGATGAAAAAGGTATTGTCGGTGACAAATTTTATGACAAAGACCAAACGCGTTCTATTTTGATCACATCAAAAGAGAGTTATGATCTTGCACTAAGCCATGACATACAGATGCCATTTGGTTCTTTGGGTGAAAATCTACTGATTGATTACAACCCGTATCATTTAGGTTCCGGGACTAGAGTGCAGATTGGTGAAGTGGTCTTGAAGATCAGTCAAAACTGTACCATTTGCAATCACCTCTCCAGTGTTGACAAAAAGCTGCCAAAGCTTTTAAAAGATGACCGGGGTATTTTTGCTGAAGTGATTCAGCCTGGGATTATAACAAAAGGGGATACCCTCAGTTTGATAGGAAGCCTATCATGACAGGAATGGGCAGCTTACTTGAAAAACATATCAATAAATTGGCATCACCCTTAAAAGATGAAGAAGAATTACTGACGATTTTGAAAAAAAGACTGACTAAAAAAGAGTTCAAGATTTTGATGTTTTTGGCAGATGAAACAGCAGAAGAGATACAGCTTGAAAAGTTAAATTTAGATGAAAAAAGATATCAGGAAGTCAAGACAAAGGCACTGAAAAAAGTAAATTACCACGAATTAAAAACAGAGCTTTGTCGCTAGGAGACTGTCGGACTCATGCTTGATTGGCTGTAAAATCCATCTTTTTGCCATCTTTTTTACTCTTTTTCGTTAAATAGCTACAGCTGTTCGCCTCAAAAGAGTAAAAAACCTGACTAAAAACCTGAATTTTTCGCTTCAATCAGATGAGTCCGACAGTCTCCTGGCAGCACATTATTGTGCTGCTTGAAACTCTTCATAATTTCCTTGGAAATCTACAACCGTACCATCAGCTTTTAGTTCGATAATTCGGTTGGCAAAAGCATCAATGAGTTCTCTATCATGTGTGACACAAATGACATCACCAGGATAATTATAGAGTGCTTCTCCCAAAGCGATGATCGCCTCAAGATCCAGGTGATTGTCAGGCTCATCAAATATCAGCATATTGGCATCATCCATCATCATTTTAGATAACATCATGCGGTGTTTTTCACCTCCAGAGATACTTTCTACTGATTTTTCCTGTGCTTCCCCTGAAAAAAGCATTCTTCCCAGGCACTTTCTGATCTCGTCAATATGCCATTTTGCGTCATGCCCCTGCAGCCACTCATATAGTTTCATATCACCCTTGATGATATCTGTAGTATTTTGCGGGAAGTAGGTTTTGTAGATAGTCTGTCCCCATTTTACTGTGCCGTTATCGGGTTGTATATTTTCTGTGATGATTTCAAGCAGTGTCGTTTTTCCGACACCATTTGGGCCGATGAGAGCAATTTTATCTCCTTTTTCTATCTTGAAGCTCATGTTGTCAATGACTTTTAAATCTTCATAGCTTTTTGACAGGTTTTCTACTTCGAGTACCTCTGCTCCTATTTCACGACAAGGTTTGAAAATGATACTGGGATCTCTTCTGCTGGAGGTTTTGATTTCACCTATATCCAGTTTATCTAGTTGTTTTTGTCGGCTGGTTGCCTGTTTGGCTTTGGAGGCATTGGCAGAGAAACGTCTGACAAAGGCTTCAAGCTCTTCTTTTTCTTTCAATTTTTTACTTCTATCTGCTTCTTGTTGTTTTTGGAGAACGGTTGCTGCTATATACCAGTCATCATAATTACCGACAAATTCTCTGATATTTGAAAAGTCAAGATCAAGGATATGGGTAACGACATTGTTTAAAAAGTGTCTATCATGAGAGATAACGATCATTGTTCCTTCATGTCGTTTCATCTGATTTTCCAGCCAGGCTATTGTTTCTATATCCAGGTTATTGGTAGGCTCATCCAGCAGTAAGACATCAGGTTTTGGGAACAGAACCTGTGCCAATAATATCTTGAATTTATCGCCGCCGGTAAGTGTACTCATCAGATCATCATGCTGGGAAGAGGGAAACCCCAGTGCTTCAAGAAGTTTTTCTATGTGTACATCAGATTCGTAAGTAGGATCTTCTTCTGCACAGATGATTTCTAGCTCTCCCAGCCGATTATTGACTGCATCATCTTCAAAGTCGCCTTCCATGTAGAGCTTTTCTTTCTCTTTTTGTGCATCATAGAGTCGTTTATTGGCATACAAAACAGCATCTTTGAGTGTAAATTCTTCAAAGGCATACTGATTTTGTCCCAATACTCCCATCTTCAGGCCATTTCTGAGTTGTACTTCTCCACTGGTTGGCTCCAACTCTCCCGATAAAATCTTGATAAAAGTACTCTTCCCGGCACCGTTGGCACCGATGAGTCCGTATCTTTTCCCTTTATCAAGGGTAAGATTGATCTTGTCGAAAAGAACACGTTTACCGTATCTTTGTGTAATATTGACTGCTTTTAACATACTTATCCTTCTATCAATTCTATGATGTTTTCTATCGGTCTTCCGATGGCTGCTTTGCCGTCTTTTATGACGATTGGACGCTCTATTAGACGAGGGTTTTGCACCATTGCATCAATAAGCTTTTCTTCATTGTGTTCATCTTGAAGCTTCAGCTCTTTGTAAAGTGTTTCTTTTGTTCGCATCAGTGCTCTTGCATCAATACCCAGCATCTTTAGAAGATTTTTGATCTCCTCTTTTGTGTGGGATGTTTCTAGATATTTGATGACGTCAGTATCAACGCCTTTTTCATTTAAAAGAGCCAGTGCATTGCGTGATTTGCTGCATCTTGGGTTATGCCAGATTTGTATTTTGGACAATGGAATTCCTTTTTTTGACAATTTTTGCGTGAGTGTACAAAAAAAGGGTTTAAAGTGGGATTAAGTGTTGGAATCAAGTCCGCTGTTATCAGCGGTATGTTCATCTGCCAGTTTCTGCTCGTAAGCCAGCATTGCATGACGCACTTCATTGATCTGCATCTGTGTAACATTTTCTTCTGCACTCCAGGCTACTTCTACTTCCCCGCCATAGGGTGCACCCAGTTCTTCAATTTTTTGGGCATATTCATCCAAATCCAAACAAATTTCGCTACGATCCACCTGAGGATCTCTGATTTCAAGGTACCATCGTCCAATTGGATTGGATTTGATGATGGATTCAAAAATAACTGCTGCCATGTGTACTCCTTTTGTACAGATTTGCATTTTATAGTATAATTGTAGCAAGAAAAAGTAGAGAGACTAGCATAATAGAGTAA
>JANTGR010000041.1 GCA_024762875.1 Sulfurospirillum sp. | reverse complement strand
GGTGGTACAAAAGAGAGACTGTATCAGTTGGAGGAAGCAGCAATTGCAATGTGGGATGCCAAAGATATTATCCGGCGGGAAAAAATGCATGGCAAAGATGCGCTGAGTAAGGAAGAAAAAGTGATCTTGAAAAGGGTATGGGCTTTACAAAAAGAGATTATTCGTGTTGATGCATTTAAGCATGAGGAATATTTCAGATGACCCGGTTTGTCCTCTGGCTCTCTTCAGGGTTTATTTTTATACTTAAAAAACTCAGTGGAGTGAATATCACTATCAGTGGAGAAGTGCCAGCAGGGCCGGTACTCTTTTTGGCCAATCATTTTACCCGTTTTGAGACCTTTGTGGTGCCATATGTGCTCTTTAGCAAGTATCGGTGTATTGCACGTTCACTGGCAGATGAGACACTCTTTGTGGGGTGGCTTGGCAAGTATATGCGGCTGGCAGGTTCCATATCCAATAAAAATGAAGCCAGAGATTGTATCATCGTAGATGATTTTCTCACAGCCAAGGCAGATTGGATCATCTATCCAGAAGGCCACATGGTCAAAAATAAACGCATCTCTTTTGAAAATAATGCATTTTGTATCCATACGGCTCTTCGAGAGGGACCTGTGCATACCGGGGCAGCAGTTTTAGCACTGAAAGCGCAGATTGTACGCCAAAGAGCTGCTCTTTTACAAGATGAAGAGAGAGTAAAAAGGTTTTGTGCTACACATCATATTACCAAGGAGGCGATGGAATCTAGCGGTGATTTACAAATTGTGCCGCTGAGTATTACCTACTTTCCTATCCGTCCGGGTAAAAATCGTCTGTTACTGTGGCTTGACAGGTATCTTAATTTGCGCGGTACGCGTTTTTTTGAAGAGTTAGAGATAGAGATCAATCTCCTCATGGATGCCAATATGCATTTGCATTTTGCAAAACCGATTTTGCTTAAAAAATATATCAAACAGTATCTTCACAAACACCCGGGAAACCTGGAAGATGAAGGCTATGCAGACGAGCTCATTGATACTATGCGGTCATCCCTTACCAATACTATCATGGAAAAGGTTTATGGCAATCTGCAAATTAATTTTGACCATATATTTATCCTCTCACTGGTGACAATGCCAACAACAAAAGTATGTCCAAGCTATCTGAAAACACTGATTTATAAAAATGCAAGACAACTGCGCAATATCAAAGGATTAAATTTGCATCCGGAGTTAAAAGATGAACTGTTTAAATTGATACTGGATAAAGAATATGCACCTTTTGTCTCTGCTGTCAAGCTGGCGCAGATGCAGCAGATTTTTTATATAGATAGTGAAGGGGATTACCTTTTTGATAAAAATTTGCTGCAAAAACATTATGACTTCAATAAAATTCGGGTAAAAAATACACTGCAGGTTATTCTCAATGAAATATACTGGCACAAAGAGATTGTCGCTGTTGCCAAGAAAAATTCCCATTTCACTGAAAGAGCACTCAGAGAAGATAATTTTTTACATTTGCAAAGACGTGAATGGGTATTGTATGAAGAAGAATATCGACACTATCATGATAGAGCACCCAGCCATGACAGTGTAGGTGCCCCACGGATTTACTTTGATGCAAAAAACAAGACGGGATTAGTCTTTTCCCACGGTTATATGGCTGCTCCTGCCGAGGCTGATGAAATGGCGGCTTATCTTTTTTCCAAAGGTATTAATGTCTATCTTCTCAGACTCCGAGGACACGGAAGTGATCCGAAGGCACTTTTGCATGTCAGCGCAGATGATTGGGAACTGGATTTTGAGCGTGCATTTACGGCGATGAGACAAGTCTGTGAAAAAGTATATATCGGCGGTTTTTCTACCGGCGGGCTGTTGGCATTGCTGCATGCGGCGCGATATGATGTGGAAGGTGTGATAGCAATCAATTCGGCTCTAAAACTAAATGATCTGAAAGTCTCCTATGTTGTACCAACCTTGCATGCTTTTAATGAAATGATCAACTATCTGCATCTAAAAGGTATCAAAGAATGGGTAGAAAACCACTCAGAAAATCCAGCGATAAATTATCCCAGGCATCCGTTGGCATCTATTGCTATGATGGAGCGGGTGATGACGCGTACAGAGAAGGCAGTGGAGAATATTACCGATCCAATACTGATCATACAAGGCGAGCAAGATCCAGTAGTCAATCCTCTGAGTGCAGAACTGATCTACAAGAGTGTAGATACAAGTTGCAAAAAACTGCTGTTGCTACCTAGAAAAAATCATACTATTATCCGAGGAGAGGGCGCAGAAGAGGTATTTGAAGCGATATTCACCTTTATGACAGTTGACTCTTGCCTACAGGCATAGTGATAAAAAAGGGTTTTACTATTTGTGTTGCTATGAGATCCTGTCAGAGCGGACAACTTTGTTACCGCCACTCTCTTTGGCATGATACATCGCTTTATCAGCCTGTAAAAGGAGCTCTTCTTTTGTCAGGGCATCTTTGGGATAATAGGTCACACCGATACTGATTGTTATCTTTATCTCGTGCCCAGCAATGATAAATGGATTGATAAAGAGTTTTCTTACCCTCTCCAGAGCCTGTAATATTCTCTCTTGTTGTTTATCATGATGAAAAATAATCAAAAATTCATCACCACCCAAACGTCCCAGCTGATCAACTGCCCGTAAATCAGATTTAATCTTTTGGCTCAGCACCATCAACACCTGGTCACCTACAGCATGTCCCAATGTATCGTTAATCTGTTTAAAGGCATCCAAATCCAGCATGGCAACACCAAAACTACTCTCATCACGCTTTGCAGATGCAATTGCCAGATCGAGTGCATCTTCAATACTTCGGCGGTTTTGTACCTTGGTCAATGGGTCAATATAAGCCATATTTGTCAATTTATCTACATGCTTATGGATACTCTGTGACAGATCTTCTATCTCTTGGATAAAAGAGTGCGGCAGCGTAGAGAGATTGCCTTTGAAAAAAGCATCAATTTGCAGTATAGGCTTGATAAAAAAATGGTGTAAAACAAAATATAAAAGGATAAAAAGTGTCAAACTGATGATGGAAAAGAGTAACTCTGTCATTCTGGAGTGAAAGAGCGTACTGTGCATATAATCTGCATCAAGCTGGGCATAGAGTGTGTAAGGGATTTTTTGCATGCCTTCAAGTTTATAAATGGGCAAAGAAACAGTTTTGGTATGCTGTAATGTATCAGCAGTGAGTAAGTTAAGACAGAGAGCTTTTTGATGATAAAAGAGATGTTGATTGTGACTATAATCTGTTGTGAGATAGAGTGTATCGTTCGCATCATAGATAAAAAGTGCCTGTATGATGTTGTTATTGGCATTGGTACGATCAAGCAGAATATGCAGGCTTTCAGTGTCAGGGCCTTTAAAATGAGAATTAAGGTGTAAGGATAAATCAAACAGTGATTGACGTAGAGAGCTTAGCAGTACCTGGTTGATCTTGGCCTGAGAATAGCGGTCAAGCAGATAGAGATTGGCTGATGCCACTATCACGATAAAAGCGATGATAAGTATGTTGAGTGTTTTAAATCGCATCAGCAGCCTTTAAGAGGTAGTCTGTTTCTATCTTTTGGGATTGTAGGGTTTTTAACAGCTGCTTCTCTCTTTTTCTATAAATCCAGTCAATGCCTTTGAGGGAATCAAGAAATGACTGGTAACTCTGTCCTGCCAGATAATAGCGGACGTAATAGTAGTATTTTTTCGGATCTGTCTGTAGATCATGCAGTGCTTTGGCAATGAGCTTGTTTAGCACATGGATCTCTTTTTTGTATTTTTGCAAATTGGCTGTATCGGTATAAAGTGCATCAAGAATGACAAATTTATTTTTGATCTCCCGGCTGCTGCAGAGTGTTTGATAGCCTTTTTCTTTAAGCTTTGTATCATAAGGCGTATAAGTGACGACCAAAGAAGTTTTGTTCGCCATAGGGATTTTGGATATAGATTCAGGATCAAGGTTGATAAAATGAAACTTTTTCTGCTGCAGGGCATACTGGGTAATAAAGGCTTGAAAAAATTCACTGTTCACACTATCTACTTCCAGATAGACATCTATGGGGTCTGCTTCAAGTGACAGTGCTTTGAGTGAACGGTTTGCCATGATCATGTCACCGCCTTCTGAGCGATCAAGTAAGATGATGGGTGTTAAGTTTGTATGTGTTTTTTTCATCTGATGATATTCATACTGGGTACCGCTGAAAACATTTGCATTGCCTACAGCATACATCTGCATATTTTCATATAAAGAGACAACATTAACGAGTTTGATATTGTTTTTTTCAAGCCAACCCCGTTCTTTGATATAAAAAAGCGGGGTATAACCTACCCATAAATTGGCACTGACACGAAGAGGATCTTTCTCTTCCCATTGACAGCCAGAGAGTAACAACAATATGAGTAAAAAGTGTATAGACTTTATCATATTGAAATTATAACATATATTTTATGCTTTCATGTTAATACTTCCCTATGACGTTAATAAACCAACCGCGTGCCTGATAATCACTGTTTTGGGTCAAGTCATCAGAAAAATCGGTAAAATTGTAGCCTACACCCATTTTAACATGCTCCCCTACATGCTTATAGATACCCAGTAAAAACCCGCGCTTGACACCGTCATCTTCAATTGAGAGCAAATGTCCTTCAAAGAGGGCATCCCAGCTTTTAATCAGGTGGTAATTGGCTCTGAACGCGGCTAAGCGGATGTTGCTGTCATACCAGACTCCACTGTCGCGGTTATCACGTATACCATAAAGTTTTAGACCCAGTTTGGATCCGATACTCCATCTGGATGAGAGTTGGTAACTCATTTCTGCACTGACAATGTGGCTTTTCTCATCTGTGGATGCTTCTATCTGATCCAGTGTTGAGAGATCATAGAGATAGGTATATTTTCCGATGAGATTAAATCGGGCATTTTCCACCGGCCTGTATGCAAATCCTACACCGGCTTCGCTAAAGGTTGCCTCTTTTTGATGATCCCTGGCGTCTTCTGTTTTGGAATAGTTGAGTTTTGCCATCACACTCCATGACGGATTGACTTTATAGCGCATTCTATTGGTTGTAAGATATTGTTTTTCATCAACCGATATACCTTTGTCTACACGGTATTCAAGTTTTGTACTGGCCGTGATATCTTTTTGTCCATAGTGCAGCGAAGCAGAAACGGCATCCCTGTCACGTTGGTTTGCATCATCATACTGCACGTGGTTATACGTCAGGTTGGCAAGCAGGTACTGGGTAAAGGCATAGTCGATACCAAAAGCATTGCCCACTCCTGCCATTTTATCACTGTGGCTGAACTGATGTTCTGAAAAGATACTTAAGGCATCTGTGATTTTTGATTTTTGACCAAAAGTAAGGATATTTCTCGCACCTTCTGTAGCATCAGTTGAGAGAATATAGTTGCTGTAAACTGTGACATTTTCACTGATGCCGTAATCAGCTCCGACCTGTGCACTGTTTCCGCGATCACCAGTACTGATTGCTGCATTGAGAGTCAATTTACCCAGCTGATAATCTGTCCCAAGCGTATAAAGGTCATTATCATGATAGTCTCCTTGTGCTTCCAGTGTTGTTTGTGCCGCTGCATAGATATCAAAGTAACTGTTTATGTTGTATTGTGCTTTCATACCTGCAAGGGTGCCTTTGCCTCTGAGAATACCGCTCACTTCATTTTCAATATGTCTGGCTTCAAGCCCTAAGGTTACATCACCAAGGTTGACATCTGTTTCCATAGCAGCAACACTCTCTTTATCCGTATTTTTCTCCAATGCTGTTGCCCGTGCTGTGACTTTGATATAGTCTGATAGGTAGCCGGTGGCCTCCACACCATAGTCATTGACTGCATCACTGCTGCCCAGTCTTGCATTGGAAAAACCAGCTTGGCGTTTTTTATACCACAAGGAAGCACTGCTGTCATTTTTGGCAGTTTTAAAGTCAGAAAGTGACACTTTTGCTTCTACTCCATAGGCATTTCCATCAGTATGCGGGTTATTGTTTTCAATCTCCAAAAAGCTTAATCCGCCATCCATGGACTTGAAGTTGGCTCCATTTGACTGTAAGGCTTCTGAATTGGCAAATTCTGCTTTGATATAACTGTTTTTCCCGCCTTTTAATGTAACATCTACTCCTTTGACTTCATAATCTCCGTTACTTCTGCCTTCATGCCCATAAGTGGCACCCAATGCCAAAAAGTCACCGATCCACTGTTTGGCTCTGGCACCATATGTTGCCTGATTTGATTGGAAGTTATCAGGCAGATATTCATAATCAACTTTTAATAGTACACGGTTTCCATCCAAAGGATTGTCTTTGATGATAGATGGTCCGTTCATTTTGGAGTAAGGTGAAAGCGGTCGGGTGAGGATGATACGTCCCTGTATTTCATCGATTTCATAATCCTGTCCCCTTTTGAGTACAATTTTTTGTGCAACACGTTCAGAATTGCGTTCGCGTACCTCGACCCATACTTTTTCACTACCCTGTAATATCTCTTTGTTTTTCAGATAATAAAGACTGCCCCCTGTTCCTTCAAACTCATTGTGGGCATAAGCGCTTTGGGCTTCTGAAGCAAAAACAATCAAGTCGGTTTTATTGTCTGCATATTTTGTCAGATCCATACTGGAGTATTGGACTTTTGCACCATAGAGTGAACGGTTGATATTGGCAAATTCATTGCCTGTCATACCGGTATTGAAGTTGCCCCAGATTGCTTTTGATTTGTCCCAGGCTACACGCAGGTATAATTTCCCCTGTGAGTCAGTATCTTTATAGCCAGTGGAATCATCACCATACACATAATAGTACTGGTCAGGATCGAGATGTCTAAAAGCACTTCTTGGATCTTTTTTCTGGATATTTTTAAACATATCCTTGATATCCGATTCCTGTGTATCCATCTGTGCCGTGATAAGGTATTTGCCTTGAATCTTTCCTTTGAGATAAAATGCCATACGACCATCTACAAAGATATCTTCATTGTAGTGCTCATCAGACTCCAGGGGTTTTATATTGCCGCTGACATTATACTTGCCTGCTGTGACATCAGCCAGAGCAACCAAAAAGATATGGTTCGCTTTTACATCCAGCGCAAGATCACGGTCATAGATATCTCCTTCACTGGTCATAATCGTAATGGGTATATCATAGTGGCCGGCTTGTTTGATCTTTTCATAGACAAATTTTCCATTCTGATCTACACGGACTTCCTGATCACCTATTTTTAAAAGATTATCGGGATTGATACCGTTACCATAGAGGCGCACACGTGATCCCTGAATCGGAATACTGCGTGTTTTAATAGCGTTTTTACCAAATATCTCTCCTTCAATATCATGAAATTTATCTTTTTTATATCCTTTTTCTATGATCAGTTTTTGGCCATAGGTTTCATCAAAGTGTCCCTGGGCATCATAGACTCTGAGTGAATAAAGCAGCTTTTGTTTTGCGTTGAGGTTGATGAGTTCATCTTTATTGGGATCCCAGTTGATTTCACTCGGCAATCCTTTTCCTTCGATGAGTTTTAACGGTACCAGATTATTTTTATCATCAGCGTTGATGATGAGCAGCTGGTATCTGTCTATATAGTCACTATAGTTGTTATAGGTATAAAATTTTAAAGGCTGGTAACTCAATCCATCTTCATCCAGGTAAAGGGTGTCACATTTTACAGCAAGATGGGACTCGCTGACAAGAGGATCACTCGTTGCCCAAATGACACCGCCGTCTTTGAGGTAGCTGCGTGTTTTGATCACTGTTTTGACAGGCACGTTTTGTTCTTGCAACTGGGTAGTTTGCATACTGACATCAACACGTCTGTTATCCTGCATGCCACCACTTGGTCTGTCATTTTTGCTGATTGGCTGGCACTCTGCATGGTCATAGATTGTCGCTGTATATTTACCATTGGCATATAGAGATGATGCAAGCAGAGCTGATATCAAAATGGCCTTTGTGTGTGTATGTCTCATAATGCACCACCTTTTTTAGCATTTAAAAGTCTGTGACACTCTTTGATACTGATACCAAATTCTGTACACTCTTTTTTGGTTCTGGGGATATTGGGTTTACCCCACCAGTCATAGCGTGGGTTGAATTTGACTTCTTTTTCACAGTTGTCATAAATAACATCTACCTGTTTGATCAATTGATCGCCCAGTTGGTGTTTTAACTCTTTATAGACAGAGGCTGCTCTTTTATAAGCGAGTTTTTTGTTGTACCACATCGGTGCTCTGGCATCAGTATTTCCTTCTATCATGATAGATCCGTTTTTAAACTTTTTAATTTTTTTTGCAATGTTACAGAGTGATTGGACTTGATTTGGCCTGATACAAAACTGATCAGAATCAAAGAAAATAGAACCTATTTTCACTGACTTTTCAACCTCAACCAATCTCTTTTTCATGGTGATTTTGGTCAATGTACGCTCTTTGGAAAAATGTTTGGCTTTAGGAAGTTTCACACCAAAGTCGATGACATTTAACTGCCCTGATGTCACACGATACACACGAGGGTTTTCTGTTGTAAATGTAGCCCCTTTAGGAAGTGTGGCAGCATCTACTTTCACGATAAAGTTTGACCCGCGACCAGCATATCCTCCACTCTTGACATCTGCTATGTGGTAGCGTCCATACCCATCTGTTTCGATAAGCATACCTTCTACCGTCGCCAGCCTGACACCAGGGATACCTCTTTCATTTTTATCTTGGATACCGTTGCCATTGTGATCTTCAAATACTTTCCCCACCACGACAGAGTTGTCGATAAAAGGATCAGCGATGATAGTGACGGTAGCCTTGGATATATTACTAACCTCTTCACTGTTTTGGATAGCGGATGCCGTGTTGGTATGGTCTCCTTTGGCCACTGCGGCACCTACTTTTAGTAGATATGTGATCGTTGCTTTTTGTTTTGCCGCTAGAGCAAAACTTCCAAATTCAACGACCTTGGTTCCCGTAGCAGTAAGGGCTGTTTTACTCGTTCCTGTACTTAACTTGGCACTTCCTTTTTCATATTTGAATCCTGCTGGCAAGATATCTTTGATTTTAAGGCTTGCATAGTTATAGCTGTCATTGACATTTTCTACGGTGATACTATAAGGGACAAAATCACCGATATGGGCTTGTTTTTTAGCAACACTTTTATGCAGGATTACAAACTTGGGTGCCACTGCTTGGTTGTCAAAATCCTGACCAGTTACATCACCATTACCTATAAGGGTCACATGGATAGTATTATCATTAGCACCATCACTATCTTTTAAGGACTCATATCCTTCTTTATCAATCTCGATGATTTTATAGTCACCTTTGCCCAGGTTATCAAAGGTATAAGTACCATTTTCATCTGTGAGGGTGGAAGCAATATTATGATCACTATCACAAGGATCACTTTGTTGACAGATGATAAGTGTTGAATTTTTGAGTGGTTCATCCACGAGATTATCGCCATCGATGTCTACTTTTACTACACCTGATATGCTTAACCTTTTTTGGTCTATAAAATCTTGCCCTGTGATATCACTCTCTGAGACGGTTATCATGATAAGGTTATCATTGTCACCCTCTACATCGCTAAGAGAAGCATAACCTTCAGGGTCAACTTCTTGGATAGTATAGGCACTTGGTGACAGATTTGAAAAACTGTAGTCACCGTGATTGTCTGTTTGTGTAGTCTCTATAATCTCACCCGTTGCAGTATCTAAAAGTTTGATGGTGACATTTTCAAGCACTGTATCTGTCATATCATCAAAGTCTGTATCAGCACTTACCTTACCACTCACCTTGACACTTGGCTCATCGATAAATGTTCTATCAACTACATCAACATCTGTTAATGCCACCGTGATATTGTTATCATTGCTACCATCAGAATCTTTCACAGATGTATATCCTTCAGGATCGATTTCTGTGAGTGTATAACATCCTGCAATCAGGTTGGAAAAATGAAAAGCACCAGCACTATCAGTAATCGTACTGGTGAAAGTATTGGTCTCACAAGAACTTAACTTGATAGTTACATTTTCTAAACTTTTCTCTGGTCTTTCATCCCCGTTGGTATCAACAAGTACTTTCCCTGAGATACTTTTGTATCCTTCATCGATGAAATTGTTCTGTGTATCATCCTTCCCATCTGTAAGGGTGAGAGGAATTTTGTTGTCATTAGTGTCTGTATTTGCATTTGTGTCACTATCTGGTGTCTCATCACCATCCCTTATGGAGGTATAGCCTGCTTTATCACTTTCTACGATGAGATATTCACCTGCAGGTACCTTGACAAAGGTGTAGAGACCTGTGACGTCTGTCACGGTTGTCAGTGGGTTGCCCTCTATATCATTTACTGTATTTCCCGCACTGTTCTGGATGGTGATAGTGACATTTTCCAGGGCATTGTCAAACTTATCCGTTACCTTACCGGAAACAGAACCGGATGACTTTTTATCGATGTAGATATTGTCACTGTCATTTTCTCCAGCCGTAAGTGTGACTGGGATGAAACCATCATTTGTATTGTTATTGATGGCATTGTCATCTCCTGCATTGTCACTTACTGATATATATCCTGAAGCATCTACTTCAAGAAGCATATAGTCTCCCGTTGGAATATTAGTAAAACTAAAAGTACCGGTAGCATCTGTAGTTATTCTTGTCGTAGGTGTGCCATCATTGTTTACAGCAGGTGCGCCATTTGAGAGTCTGAGTTCTATCTTCGCATCAGCGATAGGGGTAGAATCAGGTAGTGTTACGATACCAGATATAGCACCCGTTGGAAGTGTATCTATAAAGTCTTGATGTGTATATGTACCACTCGCAGCTACCGTAATGGCTATTTCATTAGCATTGCCCCCGTCGATATCATTGACTGAGGTATAACCAGCTTTATCTGTTTCTGTGATGTTGTATGTTCCTAAAGGAATATTAGTAAAACGATAATGACCATTTGTATCTGTGGTTGTTGTCAACGGATTGCCATTGATATCATTCACAATTGTAGCACCTGTTCCTGTTGTCATGATAGAGATAGAAACGTCAGCAATTCCTTGACTTGCAGGATTGCTTACATTACCAGAGATAGATCCTGCATTGGTGATTGAAACTTGATAATCCTCCACTTCCCCTTTTAGAGACAAGTCTTTTGTAGGATCTTTCTCATCAGCTGAGTTTCCTTGGGAAAATCGTACCCTTACAAAGCTATTTCCAGACTTGGCAGATGAAGGGATTGTGAAGGAGATATGTGTTGTGGTGACACCACTTGAAGCGTTGGTATTGGTTGTGATACCATCAACACTTTCACCTGTGTTTGTTATCATTTGACTATCAATAACATGTTCTCCAGCATCCAGGAAATCACCGTCTCTATTGAAGTCAAACCAAAGTTGAAGATACCCACTGCCGTATGTGATGATATCTAAAGAGAGTGTATCCCCTGCGTTTAGGGACTGTCCGCTAAGTGTCGTGCCGGTACCTGAAAGTACTACAGCATCGTCATCATCATAATTTCCACCTGCAGTATCACTGTCATCCGCACTGGCATCACTACTATTTTGATAAGCACTTTCAGCATCTGCAGGCAAACCATAACCTAACATGATAGTACCATCCAAGTTTCCGCCAGCTTGACCATAACTTGTTGGCGCATCGCCATACTCTTTTTGACCATTAAAAATGTTAGAAAAATCTTCTATCTGAAAAGAGAGTTGGATAAGCCTGTACGCGTAGGAATCACCAGTATATTCGCCATATGCGTTGTCGTTTTGTACTCGTACTTTGACTGTTGAGACTTTGTTTTGACCATTGCCGTTTATCCAGATTGAACTTGCTCTACAGGTTATATCAGGTGTCGCTGCTGAATCATTACAGTTATCAACACTCCATCCTTTCATTTTGTCGGTATAGCTGCCATAAAAAAGTCCACTTGTATGTGTTACAGCACTGGAGCTTGTGATATAAGCCCCATCTGCTGCAACATAAAAATCATCAGTATCTGTTCCCCCGCCAGCATTGATATCCAGGTCGTAGCCCGTAAGCATCAAACGGTCTACTTCAACGGGTGTAGTCGTTCCTTTTTTGACAAGTGTGAGTTGGTATTCTTCATACGCTACATTATCTCCAGCATCGGTATCTCTCAGATTTGTAGCTAAAGTGCTGTCTTTGACATAGGTACAATAAGTGGTGCCATTGTTGTAATCATTGTCTGCCCCTGTCACTTCCACTAATAGATCGAGTTGTTGTCCATTATAAGAATTTTCCGTCCCAAATCTGTACAGTGCTCCTGTGTGACAATCTGTACCAGATGTCAGTCCACCAGTTCCATCAAGTTTGATACTGATAGCATGAGACGCTGTTGTCCATGACAACAGCATCATCATTGCTATGAAATATTTGTAAATTCGCATAAATATCCCTTTATATTTAAATAGTTGAAATAAATATCGGACATAAGAAAAACTTTTTTAATTATCATGATAATTTAGATAAGATGGTGTATATTTTTTCAAGGTGAGCTGGTGCAGGCACGTGTTTATGAGTATTTAAAAAAATCCCCTGATGTTTCGGTGATGATTGCAAAAGATGAAAAAGAGGCAGCTGCGGCGACTGAAGTTGCGCAGTTTTTAGGTATAAACAGTTATAAATTACCTGATTTCAGAGCCAACAAAGGAGATGATCTACGTCCTTTTAAAGAAGAACTTTTTGAACTTCTTTCTGCCATGAGTGCTTTTTATCATGATAGAAAACAGAAGAAACTGCTGATTGCACCGCTTCGTTCAATCCTCCATCCACTACCCAAAAAATCGCTCTTTGATACGATGATGATAGAATTTGCATCTACGCTGCCTCTGGGTGATTTTAAGGCGCGTATGCATCACTGGGGATACTCTTTTGTGGATATTGTAGAAGAGGAGGGTGAAGTCTCAGTGCGGGGTGACATTGTTGATATCTATCCCAGAGGAGCCGAAAATCCCTACAGAATCTCACTCTTTGATGATGAGGTAGAGAGTATTCGTACATTTACCTGTGAGAGTCAAAAAAGCAATCAGGAAGAGATTGAGTCTTTTGAAATCGCACCGGCTTATTTTGCCTTTGATGAAACTGCAGCAGCACAAGTGAGCAGTTGTATTGAGAGGATAGAGAGTGACAGCTTTATGAAAGATATCAGCTCTTTGGGTTTATGGTGTTTGGGTGATATGGCAGAGGATATCCTGGAGGCATATAGCACTATCATGATAAGCCCGATGGAAGCTGAGATCGATGAACTCTTTTCTTTTATAGACAATGTAGCAAAAAAAGAGCAGCTTTTAAGGGTAGAAACACTCCCCACAGAACAGCGGTATAAAGATATAGAAGTGGCGGATGCTGGTGCTTTTATAGCGTTTCACAAAGATAAAAAGATCAAAATTTTAGCCAATAATGAAGCTATTTTAAAACAATACACACTACCGGAAGATGTTTCATATAAATTTGTAGAATCATCCTGTATCGTCAATGTGATGAGTGATGATGAACTCATTCTCTCTTTGAATAAACCGCAGAGAAAAAAACGCCGCAAACGCAGTACTATTGTATTGGATGAGTTAAATGTCGGTGATTACGTGGTGCATGAAAATTATGGTATTGGGATATTTAAGGGATTGCAAAATACCACTGTTTTGGGATCTGTCAAAGACTTTGTAGAAATTGCCTATCAAAATGATGACAAAGTGCTGGTACCGGTAGAAAACATTGATGTCATAGACCGTTATATAGCGGATGGCGGATCATTGGCAGTGGTTGACAGACTGGGCAAAGGCAGTTTTCTCAAACTCAAAGAGAAAACCCGTGCCAAGTTGTTTGAAATTGCCAAAGATATCATCAAGATAGCAGCAGAGCGTGAACTCACCAATGCACCTGTCATCAAGAGTGACTTTCCTGAGCTTAGCCTCTTTCAAAATGATGCAGGCTTTGTCTATACTGAGGATCAGGATAAAAGTATCAAAGAAATTTTTGCTGATTTACACTCTGGAAAAGTGATGGACAGACTCTTGAGCGGAGATGTGGGCTTTGGCAAGACCGAAGTGGCGATGAATGCTATCTTTGCAACGGTTAAAAGCGGTTTTTCAGCGGCATTGATAGGACCGACTACTTTGCTGGTTTCCCAACACTACAAAAGTATCAAAGAACGTCTGCAAAAGTATGATATCAAGGTGGCCAAACTGGATCGTTTTACAAGTGCCAAAGAAAAAAAAGCGATTTTAGCAGGACTCAAAAGCGGAGAAATCCAGCTGTGTATCGGCACCCATGCGCTACTGGGCGTGGAGTTTAAAGATTTAGGGTTGCTGATCATTGACGAAGAGCATAAATTTGGTGTAAAACAGAAAGAAAAATTGAAAAATCTCCGTGCAGATATGCATATCCTCTCTATGTCAGCGACACCCATTCCCCGAAGTCTCAATATGGCACTCTCATCTATCAAACAGTATTCCCAGCTGCTGACAGCACCCAGTGAGAGGGAAGATGTACGTACCTTTGTCAAAGCGTATGATGCAAAACTTTTAAAAGAAGTTATTTTGCGGGAGATGCGCAGAAAAGGGCAAATCTTTTATGTGCATAACCGTATCGCCAGTATCGACAATAAAAAGAGAGAGATCCTGGAGATCCTGCCTGATTTGAAGATCTTGGTTTTGCACTCCAAAATAGCACCGGCAACAACTGAAAAAGAGATCATGGCATTTGAAAAAGGGGAGTATGACATACTGCTTTCTACATCGATCGTTGAATCAGGCATTCACATGCCCAATGTCAATACTATCATGATAGAGTCTGCAGACAATTTCGGTATTGCTGATCTCCATCAGCTGCGTGGGAGAGTAGGAAGAGCAAGCAGACAGGGCTATTGCTATTATCTTGTCAAGGATAGAGACAGTCTCACTGAAGATGCACAAAAAAGATTGCTGGCACTTGAATCCAACTCTTTTTTGGGATCAGGTTCTGTACTGGCGTATCATGACTTGGAAATTCGCGGAGGTGGAAATCTGGTCGGAGAAGCACAAAGCGGGCATATCAAAGGAATCGGTTATACACTTTATCTTAAGATGCTGGAAGACGCTATCAATCTACTCTTAAATCAAAACCAGGATCAACAGCGAAAAGAAGAAGTAGAAATCAAGCTGGCAGTCTCTGCTTATCTCAGTCCGGAAGTAGTCGGTGATGACAGGATTCGCCTGGAAATCTACCGACGTCTTTCAAAATGTGTTTTGGTAAAAGATGTTTATAAGATAGAAGAGGAGATGATTGATCGTTTTGGTAAACTGGATATGCCTACAAAGCAGTTTTTAGAGATCATTGTTATCAAGATTTTAGCACTTGAAAAAGGAATCAAAGCGGTTTCAAACTATGGGGATAACATTACGATCGTTTATCATGATGAGAAAAAAGAGTACCTCAAATCGCGTTCCAAAGATGATGATGATATCATCTCCGCTTCCCTAGGGTTTTTACGCGGTAAATAAAGAGAGCATCAGCACTATCCCAAACCCAGCCAAAATAAGTGCAGAAACGATTGAAAAAAGGTTGATGATGTCTGCATTCAAGAGATGTTTGCTTTTGTAGATAAAAAGCGGCATCAGTATCGTCCAGGAGAGGATAGCAAGAACCAAACCGCTGAGTAATAATAGCGGCTGATTGACACTTTGTGAACTCACAGTCGCTACGGATATCCAAAAACCGACAGTGTAGGGATTGAGAAAAGTGAGCGAGTATCCTTTTAGATAAATTTGTAACAGTTTCTCCTCTTTTAATGCTTTTTTCTCCATCAATCTATGACGGTTTTGGTAGGTAGCATAAGCGATAGTGAGTAAAAAAAGTGCCCCTAAAAAGGTGATAACATCTAAAAGCCATGACCCATCCAGGAGTTTTAACAATCCCAATACGATCAGCAAAAGATAGCTGATATCCGCAGACATTGCACCAAGACCCATCGCAAGTGCTTTTTTATAGGAGTGCAGGGCGTAGTTGGCAATGAGTACATTGATAGGACCAAGCGGTACGCAGGCGCCATAGCCCAGCATCAGACCCTGCAGTAAGAT
>JANTGR010000040.1 GCA_024762875.1 Sulfurospirillum sp. | reverse complement strand
CAACCGTGTTAGAAACAATCGGCTGGCAGCTCCAGCCACTTTCATTGATAGCAGAGACATTGAGTTCATGAGGCAGTGTATCCACAATTTTTATCCCGCTTAATGCGACATTTGATTGATTGGTCACTTTTAGGGTGTATGTCGTATTTTCACCTATGATGATACTCGTATCCGGATTGATTTTACTAAAATCTACAGCATATTTTTCAGCAACAATATTCATCGATGCTGTTGCGCTTGCCGTTGCTGTACTGGCGCCAAGCAGTGTATCCGCCGCGACTTTTGCATTATTTACTATTGCATCTGCAACAGCACCTGACGCGCTCACATGGATACGCAGCACTTCTGATGCACCGACAGCAAGATCACTTTTGAGGCTGCACTCTACATGCTGCCCGCTACTGCTGTTACAGTCCCATACGTTGGCAGTATCTTCTATACCTGTTACAGTAAAACTGCCAGGCACATCATCAGCCAATACAACATGCTGATCAGCCAACTGACTGTTGTTTTGTACTTGCAATAGATAATCAAATGTTTGATTTTGTAAAACATCACTCTGCGGGGTCTGTGTGCCGGACGCGACTGTTTTTTTACTCAATGTGATGCCTGGTTGGGCTTTTAGAATCGTGACTGATTGTGTATCAGATACTTGAATATTGCCTGATGTATTATATGTTACATCTGCTGTTGCACTATTGTCAGTAGGTGTATCAGCTGCCATATAATCAGCTTGCGTATGAATCTCAACACGCTTTACCCCGCCATAGGCATTGATAACGCCCCCATTTAAAGTACAGGTTACACTCTGTCCGCTAGCACTACAATTCCAGTCTGCACTACTGGAAAAGCCCTGATAGTTGATATGTGCTGGCAGCGTATCGGTAACTGTCACTGTTTTGGTATTTTCACTGCCATTATTGCTTACATCAATCGTATAAGTGAGTGCTGCTCCTGAATGTACACTAGATGGTGCACTTTTGTTGATACTTATGTTATGTGTTAGAGCCGCTTTTATAAAACTTGTTTTAAGTTTAAATATACCAAGAGCATTGCCATCATTCACATCTGCTGTTGTCACATTGTTTTCTACCTGCAGATAATAAGTGCCTGCCACAAGTGATTTATCATCGATACGTACCAAGCGTGGGTTGCTGGCATATACAACTGCTGTGTCAATGATATGACAGGATGCATCTCTGAGATAGGCGTAGGTATTGACAGTATCACTACCATCTTTTTCAGTCCAAAGTGTTAAATCACCATTCTCTTTGACGGTAATCTCATAATAAAGAGATTCGCCACTGCCGGGGTCTTGATCAACATAAGGTTTTTCAATCTTTTGGCCTTTTTTTTCCTCTCCTGCATTTAAAGTTGCAGTAGGAGATGCACAGGAAGCAGCATTGAGCCAACCTGCCGTAAAGAATATTGACAATAAAAACAATAAAATGAAACGATACAGCATAAAAACTCTTTTTATAGATATAGATACTCTATAATCGTCAAAAAAGAGAATTACTGAATAGTTTATACTAAAAATTAAATTATTTTACTTTTTTTGCTTTAATTCTGCGGGGTTGATAGCTATCAAATGGATACGTATTTCTCCTTTAGGATCAACTTGCCTGAAAGATTTAAATACCCCTTCCAGCTTACCTTTTGCAGCATCGAAAATAAACTCTTTACGTCCGTCTTCACGGCTGTGGATGATATAGAGTATCTTTTTGTGCTTATTTTCAGGATCCTGTGCATGAAAAAGAATATCAGGTGAACGTTTTAACCCCTCTTTTATCTCCTTTTTCATCTTATCATCTATCATGATAGTCAAAATAACAAACTCTCTATCATGCTTAAAGAGAAATTTATTAAATTTTTCAACATTTTGCGGATGCTTTAAATCTATTTCATAACGCTTTAAACCTGCATAATATTGTTGCAGCCAGAGCAAACCTCCTATGGCCAAAAGCACTACCACGATGATCCATAAAATTTTTTTTCTCATCATTTACTCATTCCTCAGAGTTGACAACACATCAATATCAGTTGCTTTTTTTGCAGGATAAAAAGAGGAGAGCAATACTATGATGACAGCACCGATCACGATAGAGAGAAAATCTCCACCCGTCAAATCAAGCGGCAGTTTTGACGTACCATATACATCCGCCGGCAGTGTCACGATATCAAAGCGTCCCAAGATATAAATCCCCGCCAGCCCCAGAAAAGTACCAAACAGTATCCCTGCACCGCCAATCACCGATCCCAAAGTAAAAAAAGCATTTTTAATCTCTTTTTTCGTAGCCCCCAAAGAGAGCAATAATGCAATTTCCCGTCTTCGATTCATGACCGTCATCAATAAAGAAGAGATGATATTTAAAGAAGCTACCAAAATAATCAACATCAATACAATAAAAAGTGCCCTTTTTTCCATCTCCATTGCTGAGAAAAGATTGCCGTTTTGCTGCCACCAGCCTATTGCCGCATAAGAAGGAGGAATGAACTTTCTTATTTCTTTGATATCTTCTATCGGATTATCACTGCTGACATGAATACCGTCAAATGAACCATCATTGATTTTGAGTACCTTGGAGAGTGCTGTAAGAGAGGTATAGAGATACGCATTATCATAAGCCTGCATACCGGATTTGAACTCTCCTTTATAGGTGAAGCGCTTCATGATAGGAATCAGAGAAAATCCTCCCGGTTGGGACTCTGTAAAAATAAGTGTCGCTTTTTCACCCGGTTCAAATGCATAAGACGCCGCAATGCCAGAACCTGCAATGATTTCATATTTGTCCGTAACTGATGTATCTGACAATACCTTTTTGAGAATTTTATTAATCGCTGCTTCACTCTTGAAATCAACACCAAAAAGCATCGCTCCTTCCATCTTTTTGCCTTCTTTGACAATTACTTGCGAATTGATATAGGGGCTGTATAAAAATGCAGGAAATTTGGACTTGAGTGCATGGAGCACATATTTATCTACTTTGACACCTGAGACAGCCGGCAATATCGTGATCGGATAACTCATCGTCGAAATCTTCTCTTTAAACTCTTTAGAGGTACCGTTCATGATGGCCATGGCGATAATCAAAACCATCAAACCAATCGATACACCCAAAAAAGCCAATATAGCAGATACCGTGATGAAAGGCTGAGACTTATCAAATCTCAGATACTTTTTAACAAGATAAGGGACTAAAGACATACTGCTTTTACTCCGCCAGCAGCCCTTTTTTAGGACCACTCATTCCACAACAGTTCTTATATTTTTTGCCACTTCCACAAGGACAGGGATCGTTACGTGCTACTTTCTTCTCTCTCTTTTCATTTTTGTTTTCTGGTTCTAATACACTCTCATGCTCTAGTACGATATCTTCTGTTGCAGCACTTTCCATTTCTGCCATCATTTTTGCCAAAGCTGCTTCACGTTCAGCTTCATCTCTATCTTCTCGCAGTTGTACCAGCTGCAATGTTTTGATACTTTCAGCTTTAATTTTCTGAATCAAGTCCATAAACATTTCATAAGACTCTTTTTTATACTCAGTTAAAGGATCTTTTTGATTATAACCCCGCAGTCCGATACCTGTTTTGAGGATATCCATTTGGTAAAGATGCTCACGCCAGGCATTGTCCACGACCTGTAGATAGACTATTCTCTCTATTTCGCTGCGCTGCGCGGCATCAACAACCTGCATTTTTTCTTCATAGTTTGTTTCCAGTAAAGAGACTACCTTCTCATGGATCGAAACAGCATCCAGTCCCTCAAAAGTATCTTTATCTATCATGATGGCAGCTTCTTCCTGCAAAATGACGGTTAATCTTTCCAGATTAAACTCTTCTGTAGGCAAGGCTTCCAATATATCACAAAGACCTAATATCTGCCATACATAGTCTTGTCGATTACTTTTGACTTTGCTGTCAATATCATAATCACTATCCAGTAAATCACTTCTGTAACTATAGACAACTTTACGCTGTTCATTGGCGACATCATCATACTCCAGGATATGTTTACGGGATTCGTAGTGAAGATTTTCCACTTTTTTCTGTGCATTTTCAACGGCACGTGTCACCATCTTTGATTCAATATGCTCACCCTCTTCAATACCCAGTCTTTCCATAATGCCTTTGATCTTGTCTGATCCAAATATACGCAATAAACTATCTTCCAAAGAGAGATAAAACTGACTGACACCTGGATCACCCTGGCGTCCTGAACGACCACGAAGCTGATTGTCGATACGGCGGGACTCGTGTCTTTCTGTACCGATAATATAAAGTCCCCCCAATCCTTTCACCTCATCATTTATCTTGATATCTACACCACGTCCGGCCATATTGGTAGCGACAGTAACTGCGCCTTTAACACCGGCATTTTCGATTATTTTTGCCTCTTGCTCATGTTGTTTGGCATTCAGTACAGAGTGAGGAATTTTTTCTGCTTTCATCAAGCCATGTAACAATTCACTCTTTTCAATCGATGCAGTACCGACCAAAACCGGCTGTCCTGTTTTTTGCAACTCTTTTATTTTGGTGATGACCGCTTCAAACTTTTCTCTTTCACTTTTGTAGATCAAATCATTTTTATCGTCTCTGGCTACCGGTATGTTGGTCGGGATAGAGACAACATCCAGGTTGTATATCTGTGCAAATTCTGTTGCCTCTGTCTGTGCAGTACCTGTCATACCTGCCAGTTTCTCATACATTCTGAAGTAGTTTTGAAAAGTGATATCCGCCAATGTCTGTGACTCTTCCTGTACCGTCACACCTTCTTTGGCCTCCAAGGCCTGGTGCAAGCCTTCTGAGAACCTTCGGCCTTCACTTAATCGACCTGTAAATTCATCAATGATGATCACTTCACCCTCTTTGACTACATAATCTACATCTTTGTGGAAAATATAATTTGCTTTGAGTGCCTGATCGATATGGTGTGACAAAATAGCATTTTCTATGCTGTACAGATTATCAACACCAAAACCTTTTTCCGACTTTTCAACACCACTTTCTGTTAAAATAACACTTTTATTTTTTTCATCAACAACAAAATCACCGCTATCTTGCTTCACAACACCTTTTTCATCTTTTTCAGTGGCAGCTGTCAATGTCAATGCTACAGCATTGGCTTTGGCATAATTATCCAGGCTTTTATTGGTTGGCCCAGAAATAATGAGCGGCGTTCTGGCTTCATCTATCAAAATAGAATCTACTTCATCCACAATCACAAAATGGCGCTCTCTTTGCACTTTCTCCTCTTTGGAATATTTCATATTGTCCCGCAGATAATCAAAGCCAAACTCATTATTTGTTCCATAGGTGATATCCGCTGCATACTGGGCTTTGCGTGTCAGGTCATCCTGAAGGTCATTGGTAATGACACCAACACTATAACCTAAAAAGTTGTAGATAGCTGACATATCCGCTGCATCTCTGGATGCGAGATAATCATTCACCGTTACCAGATGCACACCTTTTCCTGTCATCGCATTTAATACAATAGCCAGTGTTGCAACCAGGGTTTTACCTTCACCGGTTTTCATCTCTGCGATGTTGCCCTCATGCAGTACCATACCTCCCACAAGTTGCACATCATGATGACGCATACCAGTCGTTCGTCGGCTCACTTCTCTTGTAATCGCAAACGAATCATTTAAAACATCATCAAAGGTGACTAATTCTTTGTTCACCTCTTCTTTGAGAAGATTAAACGTTTTTTTAAGCTCTTCATCATCCATAGCCTTATACTTATCTTCTAAAGCGTTAATTTGCGCTACTCTCTTCAGATAAGCTTTTACTATTTTATCATTTTTAGTTCCAAAAATTTTGCCTGCTATGGTAGAAATCATCAACCAGATCCTTCACAATATAGATTTGTTCTATTTTAACAAATATTTAATTTTGATTTGCTAAAGTATGTTATAGTTTGCATAAGCACAAAACAAGGAAATTAAATGATAAAAAAATTATCACTGGTGAGCGGATTGATTATTTCAAATCAACTCTGGGGGAATACCCTTAATATCCAGACACTGGAGTCAAATTTTAAGCAAAGCATCACCAATGATCAAAATGCAAAAATAGTCTATAACGGCAAAATCTATGCAACACAAAAAAGCAATCAGGCTTTATGGGAGTATAACTCACCGATCATCAAAAAGATTTATTATAAGGGTGGGAAGCTGGTCATCATTGAGCCGGAGCTGGAGCAGGTCATTTATGCCAAACTCGATAAAGTACCCAATATTCTCAAACTGCTACAATCAGCCAAAAAAATTTCAGACAGTGATTTTAAAACACATTTTAATGGAATCGACTATTACATTGCGATGAATGGCGGCAAAATCGACAAAATCAGTTACACCGATGAGATACAAAACAAAGTAGTGATTCAATTCAGTGACGAAAAAGTCAATCATCTGATTGAAAATAGTAAATTCAGTGTGACAATACCGCCAGATTACGATATATTAAAACAACAATAGGAGAAGCTTAGCCTCTTCTCCATGATCGAACAGGACCCACATCTACATGCACAAAGTGTGAACTTGGATAGTAGCCTACCCCTCCCTTTTGCAGTCCAAGTGCAACATCTCTCAATTTTCTAAGAGAAACATTTGGTACATAGATATCAACTGCCTGGCCTTTTATGTGAAAACTGTTTTTAGCAACACCCTCACGTTTTTTTCTTAACATGGCATTGGTATGCGGGGAACGGTAACCTGAGACGATATTAAACTGTTTGTCGTATCCCAGGTGCTGCTTAATTTCATAAAGCAGATTGACCAATTTGACATCAATTCTTTTCATCTCTTTTGCACGATAGTCAATAAAAGCTTTATTGATTTCAAACAATCCGGAAAGTTTATAATAGTTTTTTTCAAAGAATGGGGCATAAAATGTTTTATTTAAATGAACATTATATAATTTTAGAACTTTTTCCTCATTGGTAGAAGCCAATATCTCACTTTGAGACATCATTGCAGCACTGGTAATAATAGCTGACTTTTTTAAGAAACTTCTTCTTGAAACCTGAATCTCTTTTGCCTTTTCTACTATGTTTATATCCAAATCTTCGCTCCCTTTGTTAAAAGATAATAAGTGATTATTTTGTGGGCATAATGATACCGAAAAAAAGTAAACAAAAAAAGACTAAAGTAAACTAAATACTATATAAAATTAATTTATTTGTTTAATAATTTCAACTGTATCTTATCATAACCATAGATATCTGTACCAAAATGTACCCCTTCATCATCTGCCCAGGCTGTATAGTATCGAATATGCACCGGAATGTCATAATCCAGTTTTAAAGATTGGCTTTTACCTGATTTTTGCAATGATTGGACTTTTTTATAAGGTGTAGCCGTATAATTATTGCTGACAAACTCCAGCAGTTTCTGTGGTTTCGCGAGTCTGATACAACCATGACTATACGCCCGTTTTGAATTTTGAAAAAGCTTTTTCTGTGGGGTATCATGCATATAAACAGCATACTTGTTTGGGAACATAAATTTTACCAGTCCCAGCGGATTGCCTTTGCCGGCTTCTCTTACAAAATAGTACGGTACTGTACTCTCTTCATCATACTGCCACCAGTCGATATCAAAACTGTCAATCTCTTTTCTGTCTTTATCCCAGCTTTTATACATTTTAAACTTGCGTGATGCCAGATAATCCGGATCTTCCTGCAGCCTTGGCAGCATCTCTTTGGCAACAATAGAGTGCGGTACCGACCAGGTAGGATTTAAGACGATATAAGAGAGTGCCGCATCAAAGATTGGCGTGGGATTGCTCTTTTTCCCAACAACGACACGCATATCAATATCTTTGACTCCGTCTCTGATAAAATAGACCTTAAAATCCGGTATATTCACCCAGATATAGGCATCTCCAAAATTTTCATTTTCCCAGCGCATTCTTTCAAGATTGAGTTTTATTTTTTCCACTCTTTTTTCAACAGGGATATTCAAACTTCTGCGTGTTGTCTCATTCAGCACCCCAGAAGGCCAAATCCCCACCCGTCTTTGATAGTGCTTCAATGCAGCTTTCATTTCAGGCGTCACAACAGTGATTTCAGGGTCAAATATTTCCAGATCTCCTGTAAGATAGAGGCGCTTTGCCAACAAAGGGACTCTCTTCTTCGAAATAGTACCCATTCGCAGTGTTTTTCCACGAGGGATAGTCTCCCAACCACCCTGTAAAGCGATATTGCGATAAAGCATATAAGCAGACTTTAACGTACTAAAGAGTTCATTATACGTTGAGAGTGAGAAAAGCTTATCTTTTAATCCACCACTTTGCTTGATCTTTTCTAAAAATGAGACATAATTCATCTTTCGATGTGGACTGTCCCATTTATAGTTAATCTTTTCCTTTTCCCCTTTATTTACCAAAATATGATGAAAAGCATCAAAATCAATAGCGCCTTCATGCAAATCTTTTGCCATCGTCAAAAAAGCATCACTTAACAATATATCAACCTGGGCAACTAAAAGATTTTTCTCTTTGGTTGAAAGATCTACACTGTTTTTCATCTCATCCAGTATCGTCGTTATCTCAGCCCAATGATATTTACTGCTGTCTAAAGCTTCATTATCGGCATTTTTGATCACTTCCAGCATCTCAAAAAGTTTGGGATCGACATCAAAACCTGATGATATCCAAAAAGTTTCATACCCTCTATGCTGATAAAGGGCTTTGATACTCTTGGATGCAAAAAGATGGGGCAAAGCAGAGGTGCCATATTGCTGGCCATTTAAAATCCCGCGCAAATAGCTCTTCTTTGTTTCAGCCTTATCCTGCATATTACCCAACTCATTGACCCATTTTTCTGGTCTTTTATCCTCCTGCTGCACAAGAGTTGACGCAGCAGTGTGTTCGATGTGAATATCCTCCATGTTCTCCAAAGGGATAGCATTGATGATGTCAAGTGCAGCAAAAAGCTGCGATGTTACCAAAACTGTTAAAAAGAGAGCTTTTTTCATTTTTACCTTCGTAAATTAAATATATATATTTATTTATTCTATATAATATTCAATTAAGATTAACTTGTGCTGAAAGCGGTTGTTTTTCTCGGCATTTTTGCAATGCCACTCCTTCCCGCAACCCATCATCCACCACAATCATTTCCCTAAAGCCTGCCGCTGTCATGATAGCTTTGACGATTAAAACACCAGCGACGATCAAATCATCCCGCCCTACACCAACCCATCTCTCACGCTCACGGACATCCATAGCCAGCAAACGCTGCAATGCCTCATCCAGATCATTTGTATCCAATTTGGTTCCGTTGACCTTTTCTGCCTCATAATGTGCATAATCCATTCCCAGCTTAAATGCGGCGATAGTGGTCGGTGTCCCTGCCGTAGCCACAAATAAAGAAGGCTTTTTCACCATATCCAGATAGCTGTAGATAGCCAAAAGCTCACTCTTTAAATGTGCTTTTACTCCTTCAGCCGAGCCGTATTTTTGTGCCATTGTCACGATACCCACAGGAAAACTCTTTGTCTCTTGCCCCACACTGATCTCAGTTGAACCACCACCTAAATCCATCAACATATAGCTATCATGATAACCCAGCTTTTCCAAGCGCCATGATACTGCCAAGGCTGTCAGTCTCGCTTCTTCATCCGCATCTATCATGACAAATGCAACACCCGTCTCTTTTTTGATCGTTTCCAAGACCTCTGCGCCATTGTCTGCCATGCGCACAGCGGCTGTCGTCACGGCATATGCATGTTGCAGATCAAATATCTTTTTTGCTTCCTGCAGTGCCGCTATGATACGCTGCAAGGCTGCATCATTGATACGTCCGCTTTGGTGCAGACCATCAGCTGTTTTTACCATACGTTCAAACTCTTTGATGCGTTGGCCGCTTTTGCAGTCCAATTCAACAATCCGCAATGTATTTGACCCCAAATCACAAGCTATCATGATATAATTCTCCCAACTGAGTATTTTATATACCCGACTATTGCAAAGAGACAATATCTCTTTGCTCTATTTTATTTAAAGAATAAGGATAACACAATGCTACTTGGAGTCAATATAGACCACATCGCTGTTTTAAGAGAAGCCAGAAAAATCAATGATCCTGATCCTTTTGAGGCTGTTGGAATCGCCGCACGTGCAGGTGCTGACCAGATTACGATACATCTCAGGGAAGACCGCCGTCATATCCATGATGATGATGCCAGACGCATCATACAAAATGCACCTATCCCAGTCAACCTGGAATGCTCTCTCAACCCTGATATTATCGAAATTGTCGCTGATCTTAAACCACATCGTGCTACTTTTGTACCCGAGAACAGAGAAGAAGTCACAACAGAAGGAGGACTTGACTTTGAAAGCCAATACGCCAATCTCGACAAAGCCGTGCACTATCTAAAAGCCAGAGAAATTGAAACCTCCATCTTTATCGATCCAACAAAAGAAGCCATCCGTGCAGCCAAAGGTATTGGTGTATCCTGGGTAGAGCTACACACAGGTACTTACGCAAATATCTATGCCATGCTCAATTCAAACCTCAAAAATACACACCACTCTATTCCCGAGCTTGACCTTGAAAGAAGCAAACTCAAAAAGCTTTTAAAAAGCGCTGTTGCAGCGTTGGAAACAGCTGCCAATGAAGGAGATGAGTATGGTCTCAAAATTGCAGCCGGGCATGGTTTAAACTATCATAATGTCCAAACCATCTGCGCAATACCCCATATTTGTGAACTCAATATCGGACAAAGTATCATTGCCAGAAGTGTTTTTTCAGGCCTTGACGCCGCTATCAAAGAGATGTTGGACAAAATCAAATGAAACTGGCTGTTACAGTAGGTGATCTAAACGGTATCGGCATCGAGATTGCACTCAAGGCACATGATCAGATAAAAAAGCTCTGCCACCCCCTCTATATCATCGATCAGTCCATGCTGCAGCAAGCCAGTCAGCGCCTGAGGATTGACATTCCTGAGGATTTTGAAACTTATCCCTGTGGAGAAAGCTTTACGCTCCAGCCAGGCAAAGCGACCAAAGAAAGCGGCCGTTACTCCTACGACTCTTTTTTAACCGGCATCGCTCTCTCCCGTCAAAGCATTGTAAGGGGAATTGTTACCCTGCCTATCAACAAAGAAGCCTGGAATAAAGCCGGTATTGCCTATAAAGGACATACCGATATGCTGGCAGATGTCTTTTCACAGGATGCTATCATGATGATTGGCTGTGAACATCTGTTTGTTGCACTTTTTACGCACCATATACCACTGAAAAAAGTACCGGGAAAGATAGAAGCCAAAGCACTGCAGGCATTTATGCAGACACTCTACCAAGAGATCAAAGAAGAGAAAATCGGTGTACTCGGTCTCAATCCCCATGCTGGAGATAATGGTGTCATCGGAGATGAAGAAAAAGAGATCAGCAAAGCCATCCATGCTGCCAATGAAGCATTGATGCAAGAGGTCTTTGTCGGTCCGCTGGTACCTGATACTGCCTTTACATCTTCGATGCGTGAAAAAATCCGCTATTTTGTCTGTATGTATCATGATCAGGGGCTGATCGCAACCAAAGCACTCTATTTTGAAGAAGGTATCAATGTCTCACTGGGGCTGCCTATCATCCGAACTTCTGTTGATCATGGTACAGCCTACGACAAAGCCTATCATGATAAAAACCCTTCCACGCTAAGTTATATCAATGCCGTTAAAGAAGCAGTCAGACTGGCCATCAAAAGGAAAAAATTCAGGATTTAAATAGAGATACCCAAAAACCACACCTATTTTATCCTTTATTCACATTTTTTTGCTAAAATAAGCGTATGAAAAAGTCTTACAATCCACTCTATCCCTCTTCACGGGATTTTTCGATGCTTGATTATGAATGTGCCTATATTCCGGAAAATAAAGTACGCATGCACTACAAGTATGTTCCCAAAGCCACTACTGCCTACTGTACTGCCGTCATACAACGCGGATGGCGGCGTTTTGGAAAATACTATTTTCATCCTACCTGTCAGGGATGTGACGCCTGTAAAAGTCTGCGTATAGACGCCCAAAATTTTAAGCCTTCCCGCTCACAAAAAAAAGCACTCAAACGCAATGAACATACACGTATTATCGTGCAAAAACCGACTATGACACAGATGCACATCGATCTCTATGACAAATATCACCACTTTAAAAGCAGCAAAGACGGCTGGAAACAAAAAAGTATCTCCTATCAGGAGTATCATGAAAACTTTGTTGACGGGGCGCATGAGTTCGGCAAAGAAGTACTCTATATCGTCGATGACAAACTGGTAGGCGTTGATCTCATCGATGTACTTGATGATGGTATTTCTGCTATCTATTTCTTTTATGATCCTGATTATGCGTCTCTGTCTTTAGGTACTTTTTCACTGCTGTATCAAGTCAAACTTGCCAAGATTTTGGATCTGCAGTGGATCTATCTGGGATACTGGGTTGATGGCTGTAAAGCTTTTGCCTATAAACCAAATTTCAAACCCCACCAGATACTGGATGGATTTCCTGAAATAGAAGAAGAGACACATTGGGAGGATATAACACTATCATGATAGTACAAGAAGCGCTGCTAAAACGAAAATCAGTCCGTGCCTACCTCAACAAACCTGTGACAAATGAACAGATAAAAAGCATTTTGGATCTTGCCAAACATGCCCCTTCTGGTGTCAATACCCAGCCATGGAAAGTAGATGTTGTGACAGGAGAGTGCAAAACCAGACTGCAGAAAAAACTCTTAAAAGCTTTCCAGACAGGTGCTCCCCGCGATATGGATTATCAGTATTATCCCCTTGAGTGGAAAGCGCCCTACAGCACAAGGCGTGCAGCCTGCGGTCTGCAGCTTTATCACTCTGTCGGTATTGAAAAAGGGGACAAAGACAAACGCCTTACCCAGTGGGCAGCTAATTATCGTGCCTTTGATGCGCCCGTGATGCTTTTTTTTACGATGGACAGTGTGATGCAGACAGGTTCATTTTTGGATTTTGGGATGTTTTTGCAGTCACTCATGCTTGCTGCGACAGCCAAAGGACTTGCCACGTGTCCGCAAGGGGCACTCGCTGAGTATGCTACACTGGTCAAAGAGGAACTGCAGATTCCTGCAGACACTATACTGCTGTGTGGTATGGCGCTGGGATATGAAGATACCACAGCGCCGATCAACACGTATCGTACGCCTCGTTTAGAATTGGAAGAGTTTGTACGTTTTCATACATAAATCCATCAGTCTTCTAGCTGTAAAGTTTTGGTGCACCCACTCTTGCATGAAAATCATTGACTGCCTCTTTTGATATACCCAGCCCTTGCGCCAAGCCATCCAGATACGCCGCTTCTTTTTGTGTATCAAGCGTGATTGCCATCAGTGACATCAGATAGACTTCCGGCTCCAAACCTTTGGCACGGCGTATCACACCATCCAAATCAAGTGGTGCTGCCATCTCTTTTTTGACAAATTCAATTTCTTCAGCTGTTACATCACCGATATGTTTGATGATTTTTTGCTGCTCCTGCTGATCAATCTGCCCATCTGCCTTTGCTGCATTGATCATCGCTTTTAACAGGATTTCTGCTTTTTCTTCCTCACTGGGAGTAGGATGCACTTCTTTTCCCGACAATGCAGCAGAAAGCAAATCATCTAAGCCGCTGTTGTTCTGTGCTTTGGTAGCACTTTCTCTACTACCGCCCATAAGAGATCCGAGCATATCTCCCAATCCGCCGCCAGGTGCAGATGATGCAGCATCTTTTTTCCCGCCCATCAAACCGCCGAGGACATCTCCCAGTCCACCAGAACCACCCATCGCTTTGCCGACAGTTTTTGCCACCATGATTCCCATTGCTACCTTGCCCAATGTACCCATCAAACTCATTCTCTCTCCTTATAATTTTAATTGTAGTTTACATTATAACACAAACTAGGTACACACTTTTCCTATCACATTTTCTACAGATTCAACCTTTGTTTTCAGGCGGTTTGAAGTTGATTTTCGGATGTCAAACTTTAGTGTGGCATATACACGATTGCAGTTTTTTTCCAATACCATATATGCCTGCTGGACAAGTGCCAAAGCTTCTTCCATTGTCTCTGTCTCAATCAATGTCCCCATGGCTGTTAATTGATACGAAACACCACTTTTATCAATCATAGAAATCACCTGCGCAACATCTTCCTTTACACTCTCTCCTTTATCCAAAGGGAACATCGCAAACTCTAAAAGTACACTCATTTGCTTACCATCCTATTATCAAAAATATTGCCGCGATAAAATAATCCAGCACAAAGACCATAATCGCGGAGTAGACCACTGCTGTTGTTGTCGCCCGTCCTACACCGCGTGCACCTCCTTTGGTGTTGTATCCTATATAGGTACCGATGGAGCCTACAAAAAAACCAAAGAAAAAACCTTTTGCAATACCTGTAAAGATATCACTTAAATCCAGGTACATATTAATAGTGTTTAAAAAAGCAGTTTCATTGACACCCAGCATACTGATGGAAATGAGATAAGCAGCGATATTGCCACAGGCATCAAAAATGATAATCAAGACAGGCAGCGCCAGAGTAGTCGCGACGATACGGGGAACCAGCAGATACTTCCTGGAGTCCACTGCCAGTGTATCCAAGGCATCGATCTGCTCTGTTACCCGCATCGAGCCCAATTCTGCTGCCATGGCAGAAATAGCCCGGGATGTCAGCATCAAGCCGGCAAAAACAGGCCCCAATTCTCTGGTAATAGAGATAAAAATCGGATACCCCATCATATTTTCTGCACCAAACTGGTGAAATCCCTGATACAACTGTACTGCTGAGACCATCCCTGTAAAGATACCGGTCAATACGATCACCCCTACAGAACCGACACCGACGATCACCAGTTGGTCGAAAATCTCTTTCACTCTATATGGGGGTACCAAAATAAGCTTTATCATCTCCCATTGAAACTTGACAAACTGTCCCAATATACCCAAAAGATCAAGGCAATATAAAAAACTTTTACCAAAAATCGCAAAAAACTGCTCTAGTGTTCTCATTTTTTCCCTAAATTGTGTAAATAATACCAAAAAAAACTAACTTTATGTAAAAAAACTAAACTTTTTTTCAAATGGTACGATGTAGTTTATATCAAAGCATAAATATATTATGTAAATCATAACACAAGGAAGGGAAATCATGGCTGAAGCAATTGAAAAACAAGAAGAAGTTGTAGCAAAAAAAGGTGGATCAAATATCTTACTGATTATTGTCGTGGTGATGTTATTTTTAATTTTGGCAGGTGGTGCGGCAGCAGCGTATTTTATGCTAAATGAAGATACAGAAGTATTGGATGCGGCACAAAAAGCCCAACAGACACAGGCAGTCAAAACAGCAGCTATGAAAAAAGAAGCCACTGGATCACGAATAACAGATTATACAAAAGTAGGCCCGATGTATCCAATGGATCAATTTATCGTTAACCTTTACAATGAAGGAAGCAGCCGATATCTTAAATGTACTATAAACTTTGAGCTTTCTATTCCAGAGTTAAGTGTTGAGATGGATTCTAAAAAGCCGCTGGTTCGTGATATCGTCATCAAAACATTGTCAGCAAAAACTTATGAAGAGATCAGTACAATCCGTGGAAAAGAGAATCTCAAGGACGAAATCGCTATGAAAGTTAATCAGGTATTATCTGATGGAAAAATCAACAATCTCTTCTTTACGGACTTTGTGATTCAATGATAGGAATCGATATCATCAAGATAGCAAGATTTGAAAAATTTTTGGAGAAAAAAAACGCCCTGACAAAATACCTGGGTGATGAGGAGATCCTCCTTGTCACCTCTCCTTCTACCGCTGCTGGATTTTTTGCTGCCAAAGAAGCTGTCTCCAAAGCACTTGGCACCGGTATAGGCGCTATCTGCAGCTTTAAAGATATCAAAATACACAAAGATACTGCAGGAGCACCCTACTTTACACTTACAAAAGAGTTGGTTACATCGTTTGAAATCACCCAATCCTCTCTTTCTATCACCCATGATGGTGGATTTGCTGTAGCTGTAGCTGTTATCGAGTCAAATAAATTACCATCCAATCCTCTTTATCACGAAAAGTAACACAGGAAAATATTAAATAAATTGAAAAAAATTCTAT
>JANTGR010000039.1 GCA_024762875.1 Sulfurospirillum sp. | reverse complement strand
GCCACTGGTGCAATATTGGCTGCATTCTCAGCTACTGGTGCTTTTACTTGATCGCTGTTACAACAGCTGCTGTTGCCACCACAACCTGCGATAACTGCCGCGATGACAATCGAACTTAATAAAACTTTTTTCATTCATTTTCCTTTTATATTTTATATTGTTATTTCTAGTATATTTTTTTATATTTAAACTAAACTTAAATACACTGATCAACTACAAATTCTTGACTTGGGTATAGAAAAATCTCTACTCTTCTATTGAGGCTCATATTGTCAGCAGAGGTATTGGGTACAACAGGTTTATCAAAGGAGCAGCCTCTTTTATAAATGGCATTGTTGATACCGCTTTGACGGATGATATTTGCTACATTGGCTGCTCTTTTTTCAGAGAGTGTTTGGTTGTAGCTATGGCTCCCTCTATTGTCTGTATGTCCAATAACCTGTATCAATGTCGTAGGATAATTATTGAGAATAGAGACTAGTTTATGGATCTTGGATCTTGCAGAAGAAGTCAATACTGATGAGTTTGTCGGGAACATCATCGCTTCTCTAAAAGTGATTTTGACAAATTTGTCATTGTTTGTAACAATAATATCCCGGTCTTTATTGAGTTCAGCTCCCGGTGAGTTATCGACTTTTGTATCAAGTGCTTTGGCAACTTCAGCGGCCTGTTTGTCCATGTTGTAGCCGATTGCTCCACCTATGGCTGTTCCGGCCATTGCACCAATAATTGCATTTTTACCTTTATGGTGTTTACTGGTTACTGCGCCCAAAACAGCTCCGGCAAGTGCTCCGATTGCTGCTCCGCTTTGGGTTTTTTCTCCCTGCACTGATTGTGGCATCTGGGAACATCCTGTCAATAGCGGCAAGATCAGCAAAGGTGTTAAAAATTTTATTTTTTTCATATTATTTCCTTTATTATTTGGTATAAAAGTGATTATAGCCAAGAAATATTAATATTGAAAATAGTAAATGAAAAATTTGCTCTATTTTAATTGACACTGATCAATCATATTTTTTTTATTTGGATAGAGAAAAATTTCAACACGGGCATTGGCAATCTTGTCTTTGTCCGCGCTCTTTGTAAAAAGAGGTTTTTGTGCACCACAGCCTTTTGCAAATGTTTCATTTTTTGTATCGAGTTCGTAGAGGATATTAGCAATAGCAATGGCTCTGTTATCAGATAAATCCAGCAATTTTTTAGTGTCAGAGAGGGCATCACTGTGTCCGGTCACCTGGATGATGAGATGTGGATAATTTTTGATGATTTCACTCAGTTCTTTTATGATATAGATAGCATTTTTGACAGGTTTGGCTTGATCTGGTCTAAAGATTTTGCCATTTAGGATGATACGTATAGCTCTATCAAGCTTGATGAGGGTCACTTCATCCAAACTGTTTTCATCTTTCAATTGAAAATTTTTGTCATGCAGTACTGTTCCAAGCCCGGATGTTAAATCTTTGGCTATTTTTTCTATCTCATAGTCACCTTCGGTGATAGCACTGATAGGTTCTACCTGGAGTGTAGAAGTTGTTGTTTTGTGTGAGCAGGCGCAAAAGAGAAACAGTATGGGTAAACAAAGCGTGAAAAGATGATATTTGCTCATAATACTATGCCCTTTAATATTCTCAATGCCTATTTCGTGTTTTAAACATTCACACTTGTGAACGACTTTTGCAGCCGTTTTACGGCGCAGCCTTAGTGAATGAGTGTGTTTGTTCCAAACGAACGGTATGATTATAACAATCTTTCATTTACAGAGATGTTAAATTTGTATGAAAAGTGTTACTCTAATTAAATTTAAAGATTGTTTTTTGTAAAATATCGCACTTTTTTAAGACTATAAAGGATATATGTGTTTGAAGCTTTAACTGACTCGTTTAAAACTGCTATCAATAAAATGCGCTTTGCAGATGATGAAAAATCACTCAAAAAAGCACTTGATACACTGAAAAAATCATTACTTAAAGCAGATGTACACCATAAAATAGTCAAAGCTCTGTTGCTGGACATTGAGCAAGAATTGAAAGAAAAAGGGATAGGAAAAGAGAATTTTTTACTCTCTCTTAAAAATAACCTCACAGACCTGCTTACCGTAGAGGGTGCCAAACAGGGCTTTGTATATAGTTCCAAACCGCCTACTACAGTATTGATGTGCGGTCTGCAGGGGTCAGGAAAGACAACAACAACCGTCAAACTGGCTTCTTATCTTAAGCACAAAAAGAAAAAAGTATTGGTTGCTGCCTGTGATCTGCAGCGTTTGGCAGCGGTAGAGCAGCTTAAGCAGCTTTGTAGTCAAAATGAAATCGATCTTTTTGCAGATGAAGTAGAGCAAAATCCTGTCATCATCGCTGAAAATGCCCGTAAAAAAGCCCAGGAAGGTCTCTATGATGTACTGATAGTTGATACAGCCGGGCGACTGGCAATTGATGAAGAGTTGATGGCAGAATTGGCAGATATCAAGAAAAAAATCAGTCCGGATGAAGTTTTTTATGTAGCAGATTCGATGACGGGGCAGGATGCAATCCGATCTGCGGGCACCTTTAATGAACAGATGGAAATCTCTGGTGTCATCCTGAGTAAATATGATGGTGATTCCAAAGGTGGTGTGGCACTTGGTTTGGCTTCCCAGCTTCATATACCACTGCGTTTTATCGGGATAGGTGAAAAAGTTGCTGATTTGGAACTCTTTATGCCTGATCGTGTCGTCAATCGCTTAATGGATGAAGGTGATCTGGAGACACTGGCAGAAAAAACAGCTGACATTATCGATGAGAAACAGGCTCGAAAGATGACAAGCAAGATCAAAAAAGGTCAGTTCAATTTTAATGATTTTTTAGACCAGCTTGAAAGTATGAAAAAGCTGGGCAGTATGAAATCACTCATGGGCATGATCCCGGGTATGTCAGGTATGTCAAGTAAGCTTAAAGATATGGATTTGGAAAATTCAGCAGAAATCAAAAGTATAAAAGCTATGATAAGTTCAATGACCAAAAAAGAGCGTGAAAATCCTGCTTTACTCAATAATTCCCGTAAAAAAAGGATCGCTTCGGGTGCAGGGCTTTCACAATTGGAAGTGAACCGTTTTTTAAAGCAGTTTAAAAACGCTGCAAAAATGGCGAAGAAGTTTTCAGGCAAAAAAGGGATGCAGGACTTACAAAATATGATGAGTCAGCAAAATATGAACATCCCAAGATAGATTGGGGAGTCCACTGTTATGTTTATCATGATAGTTGAGTCCTCAATATAGATAAAGCGTGTCACCGTCAAATGCACTCTTTATCAATCGAAGATAAATTTTAGGAGAAAATATGGCAACAGTTATAAGATTAACAAGAATGGGTAGAAATAAAAAACCTTTTTATAGAATCGTCGTTACAGACAGCAGAAAAAGAAGAGACAGTGGTTGGATTGAATCAATCGGTTATTACAATCCTTTAACAGAACCTGAAACAATCAAATTTGATGCAGAGCGATTGGCATACTGGAAAAGTGTTGGTGCAAAACCAAGTGACAGAGTCAAAAGAATCACCGGAGAAAAATTTTAGTCGAAATGGCTGATAAATTCATACTCGCTTTTGCCCGTCTCATAGCAGACAAACCGGATGATATCACGATAAAAAGAGAAGATATTGATGAAAGCTTTTCCGAAATATTGGTACTTGCTGATAAAAGTGATACGGGGAAACTGATAGGAAAAAATGGCAAGATGATCTCTTCTTTGAAGACAATCATCTCAGGCTGCAAGGCAAAAGAGGGTAGATCTTACCGCGTAACCATCAAAGCAAATGACGAATAGTCAAGAGATAGAAATAGCCAAACTTGGCAAAACAGTAGGATTGGGTGGAGAATTAAAACTCTATCCGCTTACTGATTTTCTACAACAGTTCAAACAGGGTGCGACTTTTAAACTCAAAAACGGTAAAACAGTTGAGATTGAAAACTATAATGAAAAGCGCTCTTTAGTAAAATTTTATCACTACAATGTGCGTGAAGATGCTGCAAAACTTACCAATCAGATTTTATACACTTCCAAAGAAGAGAGCCGTGAAAATTGTGACTTGCAGGAGAATCAATATTTTTGGTTTGATATCATCGGTTCCCAGGTAGATGAAGAGGGGCGTGTATTGGGTATAGTGATAGATATAGAGCGTATTGCAGATACGGACTATCTGCGTGTTAAAACAGCAGATGATTTAGTCGGGCAAAAACTTTCAAAAGAGTTTTTGATCCCTTATCTGCAGGACATTTATATCTCCTATTTTGATGAATCAAAAAAAATCCTTTACACAAAAGATGCTTATCTTTTATTAGAAGCTTCATGAAATTTACTTTTGTTACGCTCTTTGATACCCTGATCAAAGACTATTTTGCAGATTCGATTCTCTCCCGTGCTATTAAAGCGAGATTGATGGATGTTTCTTTTGTCAATCCCCGTGATTTTGCCCAGGATAACAAACATCAAAAAGTAGATGATTATCAGGCAGGGGGAGGGGCAGGGCTGCTGATGAAGGCAGAGCCGCTGTCAAAAGCACTGGAAGATATCAAAAAAGATGATCAAGATGCTTACTTCATCTTTGCTGCCCCGGCAGGAAAGCCTTTTAAGCAGACCGATGCCAAGAGACTGGCTGCTAAAAAACATCTGGTATTTGTCAGCGGGCGGTATGAAGGGATAGATGAGCGGGTGGTTGAGATATATGCTGATGAACTTTTCAGTATTGGTGATTTTATTTTGACAGGTGGTGAACTGCCCTCACTGTGTATCTGTGATGCCGTCAGTAGAAATATACCCGGTGTCTTGGGAAATGAAGATTCTTTGGCTGTTGAAAGTTTTGAAAATGCTCTTTTAGAAGCACCAGCCTTCACAAAACCAAATGTTTTTAATAAAAATAGCATTATCAAAGAATACTTAAAGGGAAATCATAGTAAAATCGACGCTCTTAAAAAAACGTTGTCGGTTTCTAAGACTAAATACTTTAGACCGGATCTTTATAAAAAAGTTAAAACAAATAATAAAACGCAAGGAAAAAAACGATGAGAAACAAGTACATCGAGGCTTTTGAAGCAAAACAAGCAGAAGGTAAAAACATCCCTGATTTTAGAGCAGGTGATACAGTAAGAGTTGCGGTTAGCATTAAAGAAGGTGATAAAACAAGAATTCAAAACTTTGAAGGTATTTGTATCGTTAGACGTGGACAGGGCACTGGTGAAACTTTCATTGTGAGAAAAATGGGAGCAAACAACATCGGTGTTGAGAGAATTTTCCCAATCCTTTCTGACAGTATTGATTCTATCACTGTATTAAGACGTGGACGTGTTAGAAGATCAAAATTATTTTATCTTAGAGAATTAAAAGGTAAAGCAGCAAGAATTAAAGAGCTCAAAAGAAAATAGCACCACTCTCATCAATAGAGTCTCTATCATGATAGGGACTCTCTACTAATAATCTTTCATATTACTTTTTGCCTCTCTGTCTGCCTGTTTCTTCTTCAGAGCCTGACGTTTATCATGCAGTTTTTTACCCTTAGCCAATGCTATTTGTACTTTGGCAATATTTTTGTGGTTAAAGTAGATACTCAACGCAACGATAGCCAAACCGTCCAATTTTGTCTTTTCCAGTAGTTTATGAATCTGTTTTTTGTGTAAAAGCAGTTTTCTAGGACGTCTTTCATCGGGTTTATAATGTGAATGCGTTGTTTCAAAATAGGAGATATGGGCATTTATTAAAAAGGCTTCTCCTTTAATGATCTTGACAAATGCATCTTTGAGATTGACGCGTCCAGCACGCATGGCTTTGACTTCACTGCCTTCCAAAGACATGCCCGCCTCAAATTTTTCAAGTATCTCGTAATCATGATATGCTTTTCTATTTCTGGCTACACTTTCACCCATCATCACTCCTAAAAAAAGTACTGCCGCTTCCTGAAAAGAAATTGTTATCATGATAGTCTAACAAAGCAGGATATAAATCAACAGCTGGTTGAAAAAGATCGTTTAAGAAAGGGGCTTTATATTTGTGCAGCAGCAGGGCTGATGGCTGCAAAAATATCGCCTGCGCTTTTTTCACATCGATTGCATTAAGATAGTGGTTTCTAAATTGTTGATAGACCTTGCCTGTATCACACAAGATGGGAGGGGTAAAAGTCTCTATCATGATAAGATCTTCTTCAAAAGGTTCTACGATATCACCTATACCCGAAACATTGGCTGACGCATAGTTATAGACAAAAAATGGAACATCTGCCCCGATTTTTGCCCCGATATCAGCCAAATCCTTTGTCTTGATACCTAAATTGAGTAAACGGTTTGTCAGGCGTAAAAAAGCTGCAGCATTTGAGCTTCCACCACCCAGTCCTGCAAATTCTGGTATTTTTTTTTCTACTTTAACAGTGTGTGTTTTAAAAAAATCACCAACCTTTGGAGAGTGTTCTTGTAAAAGTCTGTATGCTTTGTAAATCGTATTTTGTTCAAGTGTACATCCAAAATCACCAATCAGGGAAAATGTTTCATCCATGTTCGCTTTTTTCTCGATTGACATGGTATCATACAGCGATTCGACACGCATAAAACGTGAAAGAAACGTGTGATAATGACCTCTTGTGCCCACCATCTTTAAAAAAATATTGACTTTTGCATGTGCTATTTCTCTCATTTGCTTAGAATCTTTGTAATATCTTTCAGTTCTTTCTCACTAATCTTCGTTGTTGCCTGTAGATTTGATGCAATAATTCTTTCTTTGAGTTCTCCGCGCAAAATCATCACTTCTTTGGGTGCATCGATACCAATTTTCACCATTGTATTTGTGATATCTTCAATAGAAATAGTGATATCATTACCTATCAGTATCTTTTCATGCTTTTTTCGTCCCAGTATTAACATAGTTTAACTCCATTTAATCTATATGTTACTTTATCATCTTTGATGGTGATGATGCTTAGCATTGTATCTAAATTTAGAAAATAATTGCCTTCCTCTTGTTTTTGAAAATGTGCCTTGACTACTTTTCTCCCCAGTAAAATATCTTCTGGATTTCCCATATAAAAGTTCTGGGGCATATTCAGATAAGGAATAGGATTGAGTGCCTTTTCATCTTCAAAAACAAAAGCACCTTCATGTAAGCGTTCAAGTGCAGAAAGCGTAGCAAATGTACCTAGTTTTTCAGCGATAATCTGTCCCATACTTCTTATATATCCACCTTCAGAGATAGTGATTTCAAAGGTGATAAAGGGATGTTGGTAGTGTAGCAGCGTGACTGAGAAGATGTGACTGGTAATAGCTTTTAAATCTACTTCTTTATCAGCTCTGGCCAAATCATAGGCTTTTTGTCCATTAATCTTTTTGGCAGAATATTTTGGCGGTAAGTAGGTAATATCACCTTGTAAACTTTTTAGAACATTTTCTATCATGATAGGATCTAGGGGCGGCAGGAGTGATACATGTGAAACTTTTTCTATATCCAATGTCTCACTACTGGCTCCAAGCCATAGTGTGGCACGGTAACTTTTGGGTGCTTTTTTCAGAAACTGGAAAAGTTTGGTAAATTGCCCAAATGCGACGATCAATACACCCTGGGCAAAGGGATCCAATGTCCCCGAAAAGCCGGCTTTTTTGATTTTGTAGCGACGTTTGATCTGTGATAGATAGCGGTTTGAACCTATATTTGGTGGTTTATGCACCACAAAAAGTCTATTTTGAAAGGACATCTATATTTTTTCAACAAAAGAAGCCAGAATATCTTTACTGGTACCGGCAAAATTGATTTTAAGTTTGGTCTCCCTTTTCACTTTACTCACTGCTGTGACGCGTCCTACACCAAATATTTTGTGTTTGACCAGTGTTCCTTTTTTAAATGGTGTATTGTTTTTCTCTATTTTCAAAGATCCTTTTACCACGCCGGACTCTGCCAGGAAACGGCTTTTCATCAGTCCTGCACGCTTTCCTTTGTAAAAGCGGCTTGAAGAGGTACTGAGTGTTAACTCTTTTTTGGCTCTTGTCAGTGCTACATACCCCAAGCGCCGCTCTTCTTCCAAATCTGTCCCGTCTCCAAGCAATGGAAAAAATCCTTCTTCCCATCCTATCACAAAAAGATGGTCAAATTCTAAGCCCTTGGCGGCATGGATACTCATCACGGAGATACTCTCTTCATCGATTTGATCCTGGTCACTTTGCAGAGAAATATCATTGAGAAAATCATCCAGGTTTGCCTCAGGATTTTGAATCACAAAATCCCGGAACAATCCGTAAAACTCTTCGATATTGAGTACGCGTTCTAAAGAAGTAGGCAGTGTTTCATAATAGGCTTTGATCCCAAAGGCATCTTCCAAATCATCAATAAGTCCATAAGTGGACTCTTCTAAGGCACTCTTGATTTTAAGAATATTTTCTACAAAGGTATCAAGTGTTTCATATGCTTTTTTTGTGATCAGGTCAGCCAATACTTCTTTTTCTTGGGCGATAAAATGAAAAATGGAAGTACGATTTTCATCAGCTGCATGCAATATCTTATCGATCGTGGCTTTCCCCAAGCCTCTTTTTGGCTTATTGATGATCCTTTTTAAAGAAAAATCATCGTGAGGATTGGCAATGAGCCTCAGATAAGAAATCACATCTTTTATTTCGGCACGTTCGTAAAATTTAACGCCACCAACCATTTTATAAGAAATTCCTGCTTTGTTCAGTCCCTCTTCGATTGAACGGCTGAGTGCATTGATACGGTATAAAATTGCGATATCTTTTGGACTGACACCACCCTCTATCAACTTGGAAATACGTTTTGCAATCGTATGCGCTTCAATATTTTCATTCTCGGAAGTAATGAGATTTATCTCTTTGCCATCACCTTTGACACCTACAAGCTTTTTGCCATGTCTGTTTCTATTGTGTTCGATGAGTTCATTGGCTGCATTGAGTATATTGTTGGTAGAACGGTAGTTTGTCTCAAGTTTGATGACAGAAGTGTTGTCAAACTGTTTGTGAAATTCTAAAATATTTTTGATATTTGCCCCGCGCCATCCATAGATACTTTGGTCATCATCACCCACTACACAGATATTTTGGTGGGCTGTTGTCAGTTTTTGCAAAAGTTTAAGCTGTAAATCATTGGTATCTTGGTACTCATCAACCATGATATACTGATATTTTTCACTGGTTTGCTGGCATAAATCGGGATTTTCATCCAGGATTTTATATGGCAGTGCCAATAAATCATCAAAATCAACCAAATTGTTTTGCGCTATATAAGCTTCATATTTTTTATAGATATTGGCAATTTTTTTATAATTGAGCAATTGGGCACCGTTCAACGCCTCTTCAGGTGAAATCAAATTATTTTTAAAACGGGAAATTTCACTGGTTACCAGCGCAATAGGCAAGTCTATATCGAAACTTTTGATGATACGTTTTTTGTCATCGGTATCGATAATGACAAAGGCATTGGAGCGTCCCAGTTTTTCCATATGAAATTTTAAAAATAGCAGGCCAAATTTATGAAATGTACATAAAAGCGGTGTAAAATTGACTTCATTCTCAATAAGCGAAAGTGCACGATGACGCATTTCAGATGCTGCTTTGTTGGTAAAAGTCAGTGTAAGTATAGAAGAGGGTGGAATACCATTGGCAATGAGATAGGCTACGCGGGAAGTGATGGTCTTTGTTTTGCCACTGCCGGCACCGGCTAATATAAGCAAAGAACCGTCTATTTGTTTGACCGCTTTCTCCTGTGACACATTTAAACTGTCAAATATCTTCTCCATATCCTCTCTTCTACTATTTCTTTTTATTATATGATAAATCATCTTAAAATTGAGTATTCTGAACAAATAGACTTATTCACTAAGGCTGCGCCGTAAAACGGCTGTAGAGTCGTTCACAAGTCTTTTTGTTCAGAACATTCTATTTTGTAAATATTTTCAAATCATAATATTTTATAATGAAACTTTATATTAAGATTTGTTATAATAGGCTATATTTTATAAAAAATGATTATATAAGCTAAAAGTGTATAAGGATAGAATAGTATGTTAAAAGATTTTGCAAAGTTAGAAACATTTTTGACAGTAGTGAAAGAGAAAAGTTTTTCAAAGGCCTCAAAGAAACTGGGAATTTCGCAGCCGGCAGTAACCCAGCAGATAAAATGGCTGGAAGAATATCTGGACAATCGTATTGTTGAAAGAAAGAAAAATGGTATTACGCTGACAAAAACCGGTGAAGAATTATACCGTGTAGCCCTCAGACTCGATAAATGTATCAGCAATATAGAAAAAGATATCATTCGCATCATTAATAAAGAGTTGACTTTTGTCATCGGGGCTTCTTTCACGATTGGAAATTATGTTCTGCCTTATTGTCTGAATGATTTGCAGGAAGCCATCAGTAATGAAGTCATGATTGAGATAGATACCTCTGGTGCTATTTTGGATAAATTGATTGATAAAAAATTGGATTTGGCACTGATTGAAACGCCAGTTAACAGAGAAGGTCTGATCTATAAAGAGTGGTTGGAAGATGAATTGGTGCTTTTTTCAAATTCACCACTCCCTAGACAGGTAAAACCGGAAGATTTAAAGACATTTAACTGGATATGCCGTGAAGAAGATTCACATACCAGAAAATTAGCCAGTGAAGTGTTTGCTGAGGCAGGGTTGGAATGTAAGAGTTTTAATGTACTAGGTACAGTTTCAAGTCAAACGGGTGTGAAACAAACTGTCATGAACGCAGCTGTCAATGAGGATAAACCAACAGTATCATTATTGTCCAAGTTTGTCATTGAAGATGAATTAAACAGAGGTTTACTGCATACTGCAACGATAAAAGGAATGAAGTTTCAAAGACATTTTTTTGTGGTTTACCTCAAAGAACGTAAACATGATGCTTTTATTGCAAAAGTATCAGATTTTATCATGGGACGCAGCCGAAAAGCCTAGTTTTACTAGTGTTTGATCAAATCTTTATTTTGGGGATTTGATAAAAATATATTGGTAGATTTTTTGATACTTTCTTCTTTGTTTTCCTGCATCTGTTCCAACGCCAGGTTGATAAAGATCGGTGTCTCATCGATGATGATTTGTACAATTGACGTCAGTGGCAGAGTAACAACACTGCCGATGTTTTCCTGCCCAAATCCTGCTTCAAAATAGAGATATTCCCCATCAGTATGACAACTCTCAAAAGTATATTCTGCGATAACAAAAAGTGTAATAGGTTTGAAATGGCTGCGGATCTCTTTTGGAAGTGGGGGTTCAAATGTAACATGGGCAATGTTGGTTAAAATAGAAAAAAACTGACCACGGCCTATCAAATACTCAATGATCTCAGCGATATGAATTTTCATTAGTTGTGAAAACTCACTGTCTCCCAAGATTCTCTGTGCCATATCTTTACCTTTAATCGCTTATTTTGAAATCCTCCACTTCATAAAAACCTATCAAGGCATTCATCAGTGCAAATCGGACTGCATTTTTAATATCTTTTATTCTAACATCTTTTTCTAAAATTATTTGTCTTTCTAATAAACTAGCTCTCATCGTCCCTTTTAGCAGTGGTGATTTGGGTGTAATCCACTCTTTGCCATCATACAGTGCGATGTTGGCGATAGTCGTATCTTTGACTAATCCATCCTGTATGATGAGTACATCATCACAATCACCTCTTTTAGCATAGGCACGGTTTATCTCTTCTCTATCGACATTTTTGAAATTATATTTAATGTCTGTTTCCAAAAGCTTAAAAGATTGAAACTTTCGTTGTACCAGTGGGTAAAATTGTATCGATTGAATGGCTTCATTATAAATGACTTTACAACGCTGCTTCGTAAAATCTTTTTGATGCACGTAGGAAGAGAGATCAATATCTGACATTTTTCCAAAATTTTGAAAGATAGTTTCATTGAGCCTTTTGTTGTGAAAAGAGAGGTTTTCTATCTCTCTTTTAGTCACTTTGAGTGTTTCAAAGAAAAGGGACATAAATCTTTTCACACATTTCGTTATATTCTGCTTCCAGATCACTGTCGATCGTGATACCGCCGCCGCTTTTATAGTAGAGTTGACCATCTTTTTTTTCGATATAGCGTATCATCACAGCAGAGTCCAGATTTTCTCCGTCAAATACACCAAAAACACCCGAATAAAACCCTCTCTCATACCCTTCAGTCTCCTGTATGATCTGTGTGGTGGATATTTTGGGTGTTCCTGTGATGGAACCTGCCGGTAAAAGTGCCAGCAAGATATCGCCTATATTCTCTCGCCATCTCTCATCCAAATTGCCTTTGATTTCTGAACTCACTTGCAAAAGTTCCCGCTCACCTGCTTTGATACGTTCAACATAACGAAATTTTTCGACCCGTACTTTTGTCGCAACACGTGAAAGATCATTTCTGAGTAAATCAACAACCATTGTATGTTCAGCCATCTCTTTTTCATTGGCGAGTATCTTTTCTTTTGCATCAGGAAGAGTGGCATCGATTGTACCTTTCATAGGATGCGTTGAAATGACATTGTTATTGATTTGGACAAATCGTTCCGGGCTGAAACAGACAAATTTGTCGCCAAAAAGTAGTTTAAACCTTGCATCTGTATAGTTGTAAATCTCTTGCAGGCTGTAATCAATGTAAAACTTGGAAGGAAAAGTGAGGTTAATAAGATAGGTATTACCACGTTTGATCTCTTCTTTAATTTTATCAAAAGCACTTTTGTAGCGGATTTTTGAAACGGGTTCATAATGATAGGTAATCTTTTTATCATGATAAGCTTTTTTTGGCGGCTCATCCAAGCTGTATTGGATATGCTGATCGAGACTTTTAAGCGAAGAGACATAAAAATCCTGCAAAGAAAAGTCGATGACAAAAAGAAAAGGCTCACCTTTTTTGCCATAGTGATTGAGTCTATCCTTTAAGCTTGTAATATCAATTTCTCCAGGATGGACATGCGGATATACACACCATTTTTGACCTGTTTTAAGACTTTACACCGTGGATCTTCCAACATCGCATCATCGATATCGATATTGCGATTGACCGGGCCTGGATGCAGCAGTAATATATCTCTATCTCCCATGCGTTTGTCTGTAATACAGTAGTCATGTGCATAATCTTTTAGTGAAGCATAAGACTGGTTTGTGTGCCTTTCCGTCTGGGTACGAAGAGACATGATAATATCGACTTCATTGATGACACTATCAAGATCATGTGTCTTTCTTAAACCGGAACTTTGTGGCATAAAATGCGGTGGCGATACCAAAATAACCTCCAAGCCAAAACGGGTCAGTAACTCGATATTGGAGTTGGCTACCCGGGAGTTTTTGATATCACCTACAATTGCAATCTTTTTGCCATGTAGAGAGTCAAATTGGAAATGTTCCCAAATGGTAAAGAGATCAAGTAAGGCTTGACTGGGATGGGCATGGGCACCGTCTCCTGCATTGAGTATCGGGCAGTTGACGTAATTTGACAGAATCTTTGGTACACCGGAATCTTTATGTCTGACAATGATGGCATCTGGTTCCATCGCATCGAGGTTGGCTGCCGTGTCAAAGAGTGTTTCCCCTTTTGATGTAGAACTTTTGGACACATCCAGACTTACAACAGACGCACCCAAGCGTTTGGCAGCTACCTCAAAACTACTTCGGGTTCTGGTAGAATTTTCAAAAAAAATCGTGATAATCAATTTGTTTGAGAGTGTATTATCATGATGGGTAGATTTTAGCTCTCTCGCACGTGCTAAAATGGCATGGATCTCTTCTGTTGACAAGTCTCTTGTATTGGTTAAATGCTTCATAAAATAATTTTATCAAACAATAGATTAAGGGTACAATAGTTCACAATCTCTTCACGAAAAAGTGCTATAATAACAGTGTAAATAAATAAAGGGCGTTTGCCCAAATCTCAAATAGAGTGCAGGGAAGAGGCAAGACACCCTTATAAAAGGATAAAGCATGAAATTAAAATTTTTATCACTTCTGGCAGCTGCTACATTAATGCAGGCTGAAACAATGCAATTTACCGAATATGTTCATGTCAGTTCGTCGACACCAGAGTATGAAACAACACATCAAAGAGTACCCTATCAGGAATGTTATGATGAGCAGGTGCCCGTCAGTAGAAGTAACACAGGCAACAGTAATGTCGCCGGCTCCGTCATCGGCGGTACAATTGGCGGGGTTTTGGGACATCAGGTAGGGGCTGGAAAAGGCAATGATGCAGCGACAATCGGTGGTGCTATTTTGGGTACTATCGTTGGTGGAAACACTATTGGAGCCAACAATCAAGGCTATAATCAACCCCAATACCAAACACGTCGAAACTGTGTCACAAAATATCGCGAAAGCAGGGGCGTGAGAGAATTTGTCGGTTATAAAAATGTAGCCTATTACAAAGGTAAAAAGATCGTCAAATACAGTAATGAAAAATTAAAGTCTATTCCTATCACAGTGACAATAGATTTTTAGCGATAGTTATGATGTCACTATCAACTGTGAGTACGCTGTCAAACTCTCTTTGAAAGTAGGGCAGGCTCACTGCTTCAAAACTGCCGTCTGTTGATTTTTGGTTGACACACCATACAAACTTTTTGTGGTACTGTTTGAGCAGTCTCATATTGAGCAGTGTGTTATTGATGCAGCCTAATTGGTCATCGGTAATGAGTAATATTTTTGCATCAAAAAAATCAGCAAAATCTATCATGATAAAGTCATCTTCTATCGGTGTCATTAAGCCGCCGGCACTCTCTATGAGCAGTAGATCACAATGGTGTGAGAGCTTGTTAGCTGCAATTTTAAGTTTTTGAAAATCAATCTTTTGCTTTTTTTTGGCAACATACGGGGCGGCAGGAAGTGCAAACTGTATGGGGCAGATATCGCTAGTAGTGATATCTTGAAAGTCCTGATTGTATTTTTTTGCCTGTGTGAGTAGTAAGGTAGCATCTTCTGGTATGCTTTTTGCACCTGTTTCTATAGGTTTCATAACGCCAACGCGGTAATTTAGGCGTGTAAAGGCATCTATGAGAGCCATTGTAGTATAAGTTTTACCTATGTCAGTATTGGTTGCTGTAATCAGTATCTTTATCATGATAAAAAGTTTACCAAACTACAACTTTGAGAGAAGTTGTAGATAAAACTTATCATTATTTACATTTAATTCACAAAAAAAGTGTATAATTAAATGAATATGACAAAAAAGAGGAATGGAACTTGGGCTACAAAAATGAAGAAGAAGTGAGCTTTGAAGAGAAAGAAGCACTCTTTGAAATAAAGAGATATAAAGTAGTTCTCTTAAATGACGATTTTACCAGCATGGATTTTGTTGTTGAAGTATTGATGGAGCTTTTTGACCATACCGTGGACTCGGCGATTAATATCATGCTTCAGATACATCGATCTGGTAGAGGTGTTTGTGGTCTCTATACTTATGAAGTAGCCGAGACAAAGATTTCTCAGGTTGAAAAAAGAGCAAAAGAAAACGAATATCCATTGAAAGCAATCATGGAGGAAGAGTAATAATATGTTAAATAAAGAGTTAAATTCGGTATTGAACGAGGCATTGGAATTTGCGAAAAAGAGCAGACATGAGTATGTAACGATAGAGCATGTGTTTTATTCACTGTTGACCAATGAACAAGCGATCGAAATACTTAAAAAATGCGGTGCAGATACGGAATTTTTACATGAACGGATCAAAACACATCTAGATAGTGTCTTCAAGCCGCTTCCGGAAGAAAATTATCATGATCCATTCGAAACAGTTGCTTTGGCCCGTGTGATTGACAATATGATCACCAGTATCAAAGGGGCTGATAAAAAGCAGGCTTCGGTAGGTGATTTACTGGTAGCGCTGTTTGAAGAAGAACGTAGTTACAGTGTCTATCTACTAAAGCAGCAGGGTGTCTCCAGGCTCAATGTTGTAGAAAGTATCACAGAAGAAAAGCACAAAGAGGAAGTTGCTACACCCAAAGAGGATGGTGATTTAGCCAACTATACAATCAATCTCAATGAGTTAGCGCGTAGTGGAAAGATCGATCCTGTGATCGGTAGAGAAGATGAACTAAATAGGGTGATGCAGGTACTCTGTCGCCGAAAGAAAAACAATCCGCTGCTTGTCGGTGAGCCTGGTGTGGGTAAAACTGCCGTAGTAGAAGGGTTGGCTCTTAAAATAATCGAAGATGAAACGCCTGACATTTTAAAAGGGGCAACGCTTTTTTCACTTGATATCGGAGCACTGCTTTCAGGAACAAAGTACCGTGGTGATTTTGAAAAGAGGCTCAAAGGGGTTCTCACAGAACTCGAAGAGATAGACAATACGGTTTTGTTTATCGATGAAATTCATACGATCGTGGGTGCCGGCTCAACAAGCGGAGGTTCAATGGATCTATCCAATCTCTTAAAACCGGCACTTGCCAGCGGTGGAATCAAATGCATCGGGGCTACTACATACAGTGAATATCGTAACTTTTTTGACAAAGATAAAGCGCTGAGTAGAAGATTTGCCAAAATCGATGTGGAAGAGCCAAGTGTAGATGATACTTACAAAATTGTTTTGGGTTTAAAAGATAAGTATGAATCACATCATAATATCAAATACTCTACAAAAGCTTTGCGTTCGTCTGTGGAATTGGCCAAAAAGTATATCAATGATCGATTTTTACCTGATTCGGCGATTGATTTGATTGATGAAGTGGGTGCTTCTTTTCATATTCAGGAGAGAAAACGTGCCAATGTCACTGTCAAAGATATTGAAGCAGTGATCTCTAAAATGGCAAATATCCCTTCAAGACAAGTCAGTTCAGATGATGTTGCCGTTTTAAAGAGCCTTGAAGATGATCTCAAAACAAAAGTATTTGGTCAGGATGAAGCTATCATGCAGCTTGCCAAAGCAGTGAAACGTGGTCGTGCTGGACTTGGTCGTCCAAATTCTCCTGTGGGATCCTTTCTCTTTGCCGGACCTACAGGTGTGGGTAAAACAGAGGTGGCAAAACAGCTTGCTGATACGATGGGAATACATTTTGAGCGTTTTGACATGTCTGAATATATGGAAAAACACAATGTCGCCAGACTCATCGGTGCGCCTCCGGGGTATGTAGGCTATGAAGAGGGTGGACAGCTCACAGAAGCTATCCGTAAACATCCTTATACCGTACTTTTACTGGATGAAGTGGAAAAAGCACATCCTGATGTGATGAATATCCTGCTTCAGGTGATGGACAATGCCACACTCACAGACAATGACGGTGTCAAAACAGACTTTAGAAATGTCATCATTATCATGACAAGTAACCTGGGTGTCAAAGCAGCGCCGAAGATGGGCTTTAATAAAGATGAGACACATAAAGCAGAGTCTGCCATCGGTGACTTTTTTGCACCAGAGTTTAGAAACAGACTGGATGCTACGGTACACTTTGCACCACTGGGCCGTGATATCATGATACACATCGTTGAGAAGCAATTACTTGAATTGGAAACCTTGTTAAAAGACAAAAAAGTCAAAATCGACGCAACAGATGCAGCAAAAGCCTATTTTGCGAAAAAAGGATA